>JAFXHY010000020.1 GCA_017536215.1 Muribaculaceae bacterium
CTCACTGACTCCTTCGGGAATTGCATATACCACATATCTGGCATCATCGGCAGCGTCCCACTTCAATTCCCCTCCTTCGCTTATTGCCAATCCTTCCACTTCCAACGGTTCTGTGCCACCCTTCCATTTCATAGGGGGAACAAGGGCTATATTCCCGAACAACTCTCTACGCAATTCGTCCCCAAATCCTAACGCTTCGGCTCCGGCAATGAAGCGTGCCGAATAAAACACTGACCCGGGCGCATAGTTAAACGACGACTCCCGATTCAGCGCCACCTGTCGGAAGGTTTCCTCCCATTGCTCCAACGTATTACTATCCTTAAACGACGTTATCGTTTGACTCGGATAACAATGACGACCATACATCTCGGCAACATCGTTCCACCACCGCGAAAGCCCGCCATAGGGATGACGCGGATTGTCGGTAGGCCAATATATCTGTGGGGAAATATAGTCTACATATCCCTCTTTAAGCCAATTTACCGGATCGGAATATATCTTTCCATACTGACTATCTGCGGTGAGCACACCATATTCCGGCAAATGTGGAACACCATCTTCTGCATACACTCCATTCCCTCCGGCAATCCCCTGGGGCGACACCCCAAAACGTATTTTCCCATTTTTGATTGTGCTGAGTGTAGCATAAACTTCGGCTATTGCTCGATTTATATTGTCGCGACGCCAATCGCCTATCGACTGCCCCGACTCTGCCGCCGCAAGATAGTATTTCCAATCTGCTGCCCGTTCATCTTCAGGAATAAACTCCGGATTATAGAAATAGTCATCAAATACTATGCCGTCAATATCATAATCGGTTGCTATTTCCCGACATATATCACACAACAACTCGCGCGTATCATCAAATGCCGGATTGAAAATTGTCATTGTCGCCCGCCCCACGCGATTGGTCATCCACAAATGTTTTTTTCGCACATCAAGCGATGTCGATGGCTGCCGTGTCCCCACTCTGAAAGGATTTATCCATGCGTGACACTCCATCCCCAGTGCGTGACAACGCTCGATACACCACTTTAATGGGTCGTAGCTTGCCGCCTTTCCCCGCGTTCCGGTCAGATAGCTCGACCATGGCTCGTAGGACGATGAATACAACGCATCGGCCATCGGACGAACTTGAAAAAATACTGCATTTATACCGGCTCGCCGCAGATTCGTCAACAATAAGTCGAGCTGTTGCTGTTGAGCCTTCACCACTTCTCGTGAAACACCCTGCGATGACGGCCAATCAAGTCCATATGCAGTGACCAACCACACTCCACGCATCTCATATTTCGGCGACGCCATGAGGCCTTTGGCACATAAGCCTAAAACCATGACGATTAATACCGATAATATTCGCAGACTACATCTTTGCATAAACAGCCGACTATATGAATACAAAGATAGTCAATATCGCAAATATTCCACGTTATTGACTATCTTAATTTTCAGAATTCGTCGCTACAGCAACCAATTCTCTATTTTTCGATAATTTAGTCAGCTACCTTAAGGGCTGTCCCCGAGGAGTGCGCAGTCATTTCAGGCGTGTATTGGCTTTGAATTGTCGCGATACCCGAAGAATATTCCCCTGCATTATTGACATAAACCTCATATTCTACAACGTATTGTCCCTTGGGCATTATGTCGATAAACAAATTCGTGGAGGCATCTCGATTCTCAAGATAAAACACTATGCCGTCGCAGTAGACCGGGCGCGGTGTTTGAACTACCGGCTCGAAGGTCGCAGCGCGATTGTCTACTACTGTCACATAACTCATATCTCGATTCGCAGTCATTACCAATCTCACTTTTACTACTTGACCTACTACCATTGTATCGGTCGGAGCCCATCCTTTTTCTGTTTTGACAAATAGCTGCTTGTCTATCGACAGTTCGGGAATAGAGTGCGCTTTAACATCTTTCATTATTCGGTCGGATTGTGTGACAACAGCTCCCCAAGCCGGACCTTCTGCCGTGCGTGTAATCTCCAAATCACCTGATGCTCCGGTAATAGATGTCACAATTTGACCGGTTAATTTGTCGAAGCGGTCTGTCTCTACGGGCTTCCCGCCCACAGTGATGACAGCGTCTCCGGGACGACTGAGCCATGAGGTCCCGCATTGCAATATCGCTGCAACTGTTGCGGATGCATCAACCGACGTACCCCAATCTTGAACTATTTTATTAAGTATGAGCCATTGACGTATTTTGTCAATATCTGCGCATCCGGGGTCTATTGTATTAAATGCCTGAAGGATAAAGGCCGTTTGACCCACTCGAGTCAATGAATGCCAACTGCTTCCATCTACCGAATCCCACCACATACCCATTTGCGGTGTCGATGTGGCATATTCTCGTAGCGACTCAAGTATTTCACGAGCCACATTTTGATAATTACTTCTATAAAGTAGCAACGCATCTGCCGCCTTTTCTGCAGTCCCCGACTTTTTCCAATTTTTGAGCGTACGCTGTACTGCTTCATCATACACCTTTTGTGCGGCTACCGACATCGGGACTTCTTTATATAGCGAACGTATATAAGCATAATATGAATAATCCCTCTTTGGATATTTCGCATGAGATTTAACTATCTCTGAATCAATATAACCAAGCGCTTTCGATATCATTTTATCAAGCTCTTCAGGGCAGCAATTCAATTGACGAAGCTCGGCAAAATTATTTAGAATCAGCATAGTAACCCACTCGGAAGGGACATCATAACTGTCGGTCCACGACCATCCGCCACCGCTACGTTGCATTTTCTCAAGTTTCTTTATTGCCGACTTAATATTGCGGTCAATCTCTTTGCGGTCAAAAAGTAGCGCAAGTCGAGTGATGCGCTCAACATCGCTCTGTGCATCCTCCACCCATGGGGTCGACGCAAGCACCAATTGCTTTAACTCCTCATTTTGATTGAGTTTTGAAAGCATTTTGCTGTCGTCGGCCGACGCCAGCCACTCTTTGAGCGCCGGTTCTATTGACGGATTCAGTGTCATTACATATTCCGAAATTGCCGCGGCAAAAATCTGTGCTGATGCTGCAAGTGAAGTTGTGGCATTATCGGCTCGCAACCCGGGAAGTGCCGAAACAACTTCCCATGTAGGATTCTCGCTAAATGAAAGAGTAACCGAACTGTCGGCAGGTCCCTCAGGGAGTTCCTGCACTAACTGCTTCTGGTCGGGAGTGAGATAGAACGTTGTTGATTCTATCACCGGTTGAGATGAAGGAAGAATTGGGAGCAAATTCATAACTCCGTCGCTATAAACATCGGTCGATGATTTAATTCTCACCATCATCGCGCCGGCTGTTGCAGGTGCTGATATCGTGAATTTGACCGTTTCGGAGCCTCCGGCTTCTATCTCTGAATTAACTGATTGAGTTTCAAGAACGCTACCTGTTGCCGTGTCAACAATTTCAAATGTTGTCGTCACGAAAGCTATCGAATCGGTCGCATTCATTACAATTGCTCGGATATCAGCCTCATCTCCGGTGCGCAGGAAACGTGGCATATTCGGTTCTACCATTACAGGTTTCGCCGATATAACCTCTTTTACATCAAGTGCAGTTGCCAACTCTTCATTATAGGCCAACGCATTAAGTACCCATCTTGTATTGGCATTTGGAACTACAAACGAATAGGTCAAATTTCCTGAGTCGTCGGTCGTTAGCATCGGCGCGAAAAATGCCAAAGGCACTTCCGACGGACGATATTGATTCCCAACATTATCAACAGCTACCTCCGAACTTTCGTCGACCCCATTGCCGGCATTAAATGATTCAGTATTTTTTACTTCATCTGCCGATATCATTCCCTCCTCCTCAACTATCGATGATGATTTGCTCATGAGCATCGGGCGACCCAATGAATAATACACTTTATCATTGGGAATCCAAGACAATCCATAATAGTTAAATGCCGGAGGGGCAACAGGTATTTCTGTCAACAGCTTGGTAGAAAGAGTAAAATTATTGCTGAATGGTGCAATGAAATTATTACCGGAAGTAACACTTCTTTCATATGATGACTCAGGATAGAATCCCCATGATTGCATGGCAAGCTTATCAAGTGCCTTGGAGTACATATCCAATATAATGGCAGCTCCCACTCCGGTTCCTGCTGCATTTGCGACCTTAATGGTAATAGTTTCATCAGCAAGCGGTGTCATACAATCGCGCATTCGCTCAATCTTAACCTTCAGCATTGCATCCGGATTGTCTTCCGACACTGTAAATGTCTGCTCCCATTCATTGAAATTATTTACTGTCGACAGACGCACTTTCATTTTCGAGATAGAATCGGGAACCGCGACTGAAAGGCGGTTCATCCCCTTTTGTGATACTATCCACTTCTGTGCTATTACAATATTTCCTTTGTATATTGTCATCAACACATGCGACTTATCCACGGGCACTCCATAAAGGATTTCTGCCCTACGGTTTATTCCTTTAGCTTTAATTGCTGTTGTGGGAGCCCAAATTCCTTCATTTGTCGGGCAAGCGGAATCGTTGGCATTATACACAATTACCTTTGTCTCAATTTTATCGGCATCTATATCCAGTGGTGTAACTGCAAGTTGATATGTCCCGGTGCGTAGCGATGAAAGGTCAACCGTGGCAACCCCTTCTCTACTGATTCCATCTACAACGTATTCCCCACCGTCTTCATCTATAAATGCCATACGCAATGTTGCGTCCACAGGACTGCCAAGAGGATTTAGTGCGTTAATATTTAAATGTGCATCTTTAATAGCCGGCAACCAATCCGTACCACCCATTGAGATTTTAGACTTTTTGCTCAATGAAAACGCATCTTTACAACTTTGATTCTCACCCGAAGGAGATGTCAAGATAAATGACACCTCATATCTACCCCCTCTGAATGGTGATGCATCTAACACCTCTTTCGATAGCTCCCATCGGAAAGCACCATCTGCATCGGTTGACAACTTATCAGTGTAGTATTTGATTGTGTCGTAATTCCACATCCATGCGTAACGTGCACCCGACAAAGTGGCATCTACCGATGCGTTTCCCACAGGAAAACCACTATAAGTCATTGCCTTCCCACACACCACTACTGTGCCGGTGGCTTCGTTGATAGCTACACTATCTACTTTCGCCTCATACGTGTGCAACTTGTAATCACTTACCATTACGGTGTGACGAGCAACAAAGACTTCTCTTATTTGGCGCAACAAATTAAATTCTTGCGAAGATAGAACAATTGTATATTCTCCGGTCAACCCTTCTTCTGGCAGAATAAATTGCCCCGAAGCTCGCCCGAAATTATCTGTAACTACATTGATTGTATCAACAGATTCATTATTGGGATTGCGAAGTGTAGCCTTAAATTCCGCATTTTTTACAAGACGACGATTCTCGCCGAAATAGTCGTAGACAACTGCAACGAAATCAAGAGTGTCGCCGGGATGATAAATCGCAAGCGATGTTCTCATAAACGCCGTTGTAATAGTATCGTTTTTGCGTACATTATGCTTATATTCGCTCAGACATGGCGCATAGCTGTCAGTCCCGTTTTGAGCTTGAATAAAAATATTGGAGATGTTCCCTCTATTGAGATTCGCCCTACCGGCAGCATCAGTCACATGTGTACGCAACTTATTCAGTTTTCCTCTACTTTCTTCATACGAAGTTATTGATACTCCGCTAAGTGGTGTCCCTGTCCGACCATCTACAGCAAACACTCGCAAAGAAGTTTTGTCCTCAGTGTCGATGAGTGCAATATCGGAACAATAAATTGGATACAATCTTCGCGAGGGATCGTTTTGACTTATCGAAGTTGTCATTACGTAAACTCCGTAATCATTGAATTTTAATGGCACTTCTTTGGTTTCGGAAAAAGGAATTTCCTTATCGGAGTTTAATGATATACTTGCAACCGGCGTCGGGAAACATTCTTCAAGACTATACCAACGACTTGAATATCCCACCTCCGGATTCTTTACTCGATATACGAGCAATTTTGTCGAAGTGACATTAGTGAGTCTGACGCTTACTTTAAATTCTTCTCCTCGAGCAACATACGTGTCACTCTTCACCACCGCCGATGGTTGCGACAATTGGGAAATCGCATTTTTTACAACATTGATACGAAAATATGTAGGATTGGACGCCTCAAATTCCTTAAGCGAATCATAGACCTCAACCTTTTGTTCGGGGGTGAGATTTTGGAGATTTTCCCTCAACAGAAGCTCAATAGCATATGGAGTCTCTTTATTTTCTTCATATAGGCGCGATATCGGAGTAACAGCGTTATCTTCCTCTTCTTCGCTATCCTCTACCACATAATTTTCTATCAATTCGTATCGTGACAGTATCGCAGCTATTCGTGGCGCCCCTTCGTTTGACTCTACCCAACTATCCGCTATCAAAATTGCTTCTTTCGACGGTTTTGCCATAACATTGGGAAGGGTTAGTCGGAAATTATAGAAATACAGCGGAGACAACACCCGCATGTTCTCGTCGGATAGTGACGATATCCCGTCAATAGCCTGTTGCGACGCAAAATCATATAGCGTCGGATAGAATATCGCCGTCGTTTTATCGCATATTATAATTGAAGAATAATCGCTGATTCGTGCCTTTTTAAGCACCGGGGCATAAGAGAGTGCATGCTGATAAAGTGCTATTATCTTTTCTTTAAATTCCTTGCCACTCCACAATGTAATATCATCACCGGGATTGGCAAGCTCCGGGCGAGCATCTAAATTATACTTATTATCTTGGTAATATTCTCCATAGATATTCGCAAGCAACAAATCAAGTAATGCTTTCGTCACTTCGTCTGTTTCTTTAGCATTGACTGCTTCGATTTTGGTTATCACCGATGGCAACGAATCCGGGGAAATGGCGGTCTGCGCCAATCCCGATCGAATAAGTGCATCGACTACTGCGATACCGTCTCCATCTTTCAATGCTTTTTCAAGCATTTTATCGGCATCTTTAATCACTTGTTGAGGGAAAGCAAAGTCAGGTTGACTATTGGCTGTGTTTTTGGGACTCATAAGAAATGGAGTTATAAATAGTATAAATAAGATAAATTTTCTCATAATGCTCGGTTGAATTAAATTGTTATCAGAAAAACGAAAGTTAGTAATAATTTAAGGATATGACAGTATAAAAGTCAAGAAGTTTTTTAAAATGGCTAAAATTTAACAGTTTTTACCAAATGTTTCTCATTTTAGCTTCCTCAATTACAATCCTTATTTATTTGATTTTTAATCTTAAGAGGAATCTCCAACGGAAATATTCCTTATATTTGCATTATGGAAGAAATGACACTCTCTTTACGTGAATTAATGCGAAATGCCGCAACCCGACTCGCTGCTTCTTTC
This sequence comes from Muribaculaceae bacterium, assembly GCA_017536215.1. Taxonomy (GTDB): domain Bacteria; phylum Bacteroidota; class Bacteroidia; order Bacteroidales; family Muribaculaceae; genus JAGBWK01. Next base: position 7,356 of record JAFXHY010000020.1, read on the forward strand.
GGCGAGCGCGAGGCTTCTGCTATGGTCGATGAAATGATGTGGCGAATTAAAGGGTGGAACCGCACCGATACCATAATTCATGGCGACGAGTCAGTGACTGAGTTTTTGGCGCAACAAGTTGAATCTACTATTATCCAGTTACTCAACGGCAAACCGATTCAGTACATTTTCGGCAGAGCGCAATTCTATGGATTGGATTTTTCTGTAAGTCCCGCAACTCTTATTCCTCGACCGGAAACAGCTCAACTCGTCGATATTATTGCCGATACCTACGGGAAGTGTTCCGACTTGCGTGTGCTTGAACTCGGAACCGGTTCGGGGTGCATTGCCATTGCTCTTGCTCGCACGCTCCATTTTCCTAAAGATGTCACCTCCGTCGACATTTCAGAGGAGGCTATTGACGTGGCAAGACAAAATGCAATTGATTTGAATGTAAATATTAAATTTATTTGCGACGATATGCTTGCCATTGATTTAGCCAACCGACGTCTGCAAGGCAAATACGACATTATCGTTAGCAATCCTCCTTATATCGCACGTTTCGAAGCACTGACTATGGAGCGCAACGTGCTTGATTATGAGCCTCATATTGCCCTTTTCGTCCCCGACAACGATCCTCTGCTCTTTTACAGAGCTATTGCTCAAATCGCTTCCGAACGCCTCAATGAAAAGGGAACTCTTTTCCTCGAAATCAACCCCCTATTTGTCAAGCAATTAGTCGCATTGTTGCGCGACAATGGGTTTAACGACATTGATGTGGTGAGAGATATGCAAAAAGCTGAACGTTTCATTATCGCCAAACGATAATCTCTATATGCAACGACGACCTATTACTACGGAAAATGCTATCGCGCGCTTGGAAGCTTTATGTGCCCGAGCCGAACATTGTTCTTTCGAGCTATCTACTAAGTTGCGTGGTTGGGGTATTACCGGTGCTTCTGCCGAAAAAATCATCAATCATCTTATTGACAATCGATTTGTCGACGATTTGCGGTTTGCACAATCTTTCGTGCGCGACCGTTATCGCTTTTCCGGGCATGGACGGAGAAAGATAATTTTAGCTCTGATTGCCAAACATATTCCTCGTGATATTATCGACACTGCATTGGAAGAGATTGACGATGAAATATATTTCGACAATCTGTGTCACATCATTAACCGCAAAGCCTCTTCGCTCAATATGAGCTTATTCGAGGATCGAAACAAGGTTTATCGCTACGCTATTGGTCGAGGATTCGAGAGTAGTCTGATAGTCCGTGCCTTAAAATTATATATTTCCAATAATCAAGAGTGAAGAAAGTAAGAACCGGCATACTACAACGTATCGTCTCAAGATTGGGCGATGCCATATTCCCGGCAGTGTGTGAATGTTGTGGAAGGTCGCTTGTTGATGGAGAGGAGATTTTATGCCTTCACTGCCTTCACGATTTACCGCGAACAAACTATCATAAGGATAGTTTCAATGAGCTACACAAACGTCTGGCTGCACCCAAAGTGCCTATCGAGCATGCCGCCTCTATGTTCCACTACATAAAAGATAGTCGATTTGCGCTTCTTGTTCAACGAGCGAAGTACAACAACCGTCCTATAATAATCCGACACCTCGCTCGAATCTTTGCGAAAGAACTTAATGACGACCATTTCTTTGATGACATCAACTTGATTTTGCCAATTCCTTTGCATTGGCGAAAAAAATTGAAACGCGGATTTAATCAAAGCGAGGAAATTGCTAAAAGCATCAGCGAAATTTCAGAAATTAAATACGGTGACAACCTTAAAGCTCGCCCACACTCTACTCAGACACGGAAAAATGCTATTGAACGTGCAGCCAACATGGAGGGGACTATCTACATATGTAATAGCGATGAACTTGCCGGACTCCATGTCCTGATTGTCGACGATGTCATGACTACCGGTGCCACAATTCTTACTGCGGCTAAAGCGATTTTAAAAGCTTCTCCATCAACACGTATTAGTGTACTGACTCTCGCTTCTTCCAAACAATTATAATTGAGACGCCACCCCTTTTTTAGGGTATTTGTGTTTGCTCGGCTACAACGTCTGTTGAAAGGAAGATTGACGCCATATCGCTAAATCGTTCTGCTTTTTCTGTTGTCAGATATCGACACGTCGCTCCTTGCGATATGCGGCGTTCCATCTCGGGATGACGGCGAAGATAGTCGGATAATGACGTGCCGGTAATTTCCCCTTGCAACACAAGTGACACCCCTTTAGGGAGATACTTTTTGATTTTATCAAGCAAAAGTGGGTAATGCGTACATCCGAGAACAACGGTATCTATTTTAGCGTCGGCATCAAAAAGGCGTTCTATCTCTTGCTTGACAAAATAGTCGGCGCCGTCGTTCATTGACTCTCTATTCTCCACCAATGGAACCCACATCGGACAGGCATGACCGGTCACTATAAAATCCGGATATAATTTTGCCACTTCAATATCGTAGGACTGACTCGCAATAGTTCCCGGAGTTCCCAATACTCCGATATGACCCGTATGACTTATCTCCCCAAGACGTTCTACGGTGGGACGAATCACTCCAAGCACGCGACGAGTCGGATCGCTCATCATTGGCAAATCATTCTGCTGAATTGTGCGTAATGCTTTTGCTGAAGCCGTATTACAACCTAAAATTACTAACGGACACCCTAATCCAAAGAGATGCTCAACTGCCTGCAACGTGAAACGGTACACAAGTTCAAATGAGCGCACTCCATAGGGTGCTCGCGCATTGTCGCCAAGGTAGATATAATCGTAATTAGGAAGTACCTTCCTTATCCCCTCTAAGACAGTGAGACCGCCATATCCGGAATCAAAAATACCGATTGCCCCCATTGCTTGCTTGCTTTCCATTTTCGTGTAACTGGCTTTATTGTTTCTTCACTACGTAAAGTTAATAAAAATATTCATCTCTCGGCAATATGTTGTAGAAAAATATTGATTCACAATTGAAGTTGTTTTGATTTTTACATAGATATGGTTAATTTTGCACTACGAAATTGAATAATTATGGAAAAAATAATTCTCACCGGTGACCGTCCCACCGGCAAATTACACCTTGGACACTATGTAGGCTCGCTTCGTCGACGCGTGGAGTTGCAAAATTCAGGTCAATTTGATAAGATTTTTGTCATGATTGCCGACGCCCAAGCTTTGACCGACAATGCCGACAACCCGGAAAAGGTGCGTCAGAATGTAATTGAAGTTGCGCTTGACTACCTTGCTGCAGGTATCGACCCGGAGAAAACTACGATTTTCATTCAATCGCAAGTCCCGGAGTTGACCGAACTTGCTTTCTACTATATGAATTTGGTAACTGTCTCTCGTGTGCAACGCAACCCGACAGTTAAGACTGAAATCAAAATGCGCAACTTCGAGCAGTCAATCCCGGTGGGGTTTTTCTGCTACCCGGTTAGCCAAGCGTCCGACATTACTGCTTTCCGTGCTACTACAGTCCCCGTAGGAGAAGACCAAGCCCCTATGATTGAGCTTACTCGAGAGATTGTAAACCGTTTTAACAACATTTACGGTGACACTCTCGTCGAACCGGAAATCTTACTCCCCGACAATGCAGCTTGTATGCGTTTGCCGGGTACTGATGGTAAAGCCAAAATGTCTAAATCTCTCGGCAATTGCATCTACCTTTCAGATACTCCCAAAGAAGTTGCTAAGAAGGTCAAAAGCATGTACAC
>JAFXHY010000122.1 GCA_017536215.1 Muribaculaceae bacterium
CTTATTCGTATAGTTGAGAAAAAATTCTCCAATATACTCACGCTCGCAGTAAAAACATTGAAACAAGTTTCACGTTTTTGCTCGCTTATTCGTATAGTTGAGAAAAAATTCTCCAATATACTTGCGCTCGCAGTAAAAACATTGAAACAAGTTTCATGTTTTTGCTCGCTTATTCGTATAGTTGAGAAAAAATTCTCCAATATACTTGCGCTCGCAGTAAAAACATTGAAACAAGTTTCATGTTTTTGCTCGCTTATTCGTATATTTGCATTAAATTGCATAAATGTGAGTTGTCGCAATGATTTTATGAAAAATAAAGCTGAAATGGAAGCAGATAAAAGCCAAAATATAGAGCAAACGCCGGTGGCAGAGCCACAAGTGCAGGGAGAAGAACCGCTAAAGCGTAGAGTGCTCGATGAGGAGGATGTCGCAAAGATGTCGCCATGGTTGGGCCGTCACCCAAAGTTTATCAAGCGATTGTTTAAATTCTTGTCGATTGATAAGGTGAATGATTTGCATGAGCATAATATTGATAATCCCGGAGGAGGTCCCGGATTTGTGCGCGGCATGCTTGAGGAGCTTGATATAAAATTGCGTATCGACAATGCGGAAGTGCTTGATAAGTTGCCGGAAGGTGCATTTGTGACCGTGAGCAATCATCATTTCGGAGCTCTCGACGGCATTATTTTGATAGATATAGTGGCGTCGCGCCGACCTAAATATAAAGTTATGGTCAACATGGTGTTGAATCATATCTCGGGAATGCGTTCCAATTTTATAGCAGTAGATGCCTTGGCTTCTGACAATCCTAAGAAGAAGGCAGTGTCGATGAAGGGGATAAAAGACGCAATCCGCCAAGTGAGAAGTGGAGAGCCGGTGGGCTTTTTCCCGGCAGGAGCTGTTGCAAAGGTGAATTGGCGCGGGCGATTGAAAGATCGCGAGTGGCAACCTAATATCATACGATTGATAGAGCAGTTTAAGGTCCCCGTAGTGCCAATCTTCTTCCATGGCAGCCAGAGTTGGTGGTTCAATTTCTTGGGTATTACGTTCTGGCAGTTGCGCACGTTGCGTCACCCAGCCGAAGTGTTCCGTAAACGCCACAAGGAGTTCCACGTGACTATAGGAGAGCCTATCTCGGTGGAAGAGCAACAGAAGCATATGGGTTCGCAGAAGGAATTTGGTGAATACTTGCGCAAAGAGACCTATAAGTTGCGAGAAGTGGGCCGCCAATTGAAAAAGAAAAATTGAAATAACAACTAACTTCTAAAAAGAAGGGAACAACGATGTCGAACGAGTCGGTAATATCACCCCAAGCAGTTGCAATGAAGCAACGTCTCGGTATAGTGGGAAATGCGTCGGCGCTCAATAATGCAGTAGAGCGAGCGTTGCGTGTTGCCCCGATAGATTTGTCGGTATTGGTAACCGGAGAAAGTGGGACGGGAAAAGAGTTTTTCCCGCAAATCATACATCTAAACAGTGCACGCAAGCATGGAAAATACATAGCGGTGAACTGTGGAGCGATACCTGAAGGTACGATAGATTCGGAACTCTTTGGTCATGAGAAAGGAGCATTTACGGGGGCAGTAGCATCGCGTAAAGGCTATTTTGAGGAGGCCAATGGAGGCACAATATTTCTTGATGAGGTTGCGGAGTTGCCTCTTACGACGCAGGCACGCTTGCTTCGTGTGCTTGAGAGTGGAGAGTTTATCAAAGTAGGTTCATCGGAGGTGCAGAAGACGAATATTCGCGTAGTAGCAGCAACGAATGTAGATATGTCGCGAGCAGTAGCCGAGGGTAAGTTTCGAGAGGATTTGTATTACCGTTTGTCGACGGTGCAAATCATGGTCCCGGCATTGCGCGACAGAGGGAATGATATCTTGTTGCTAACACGAAAATTTGCGGCAGATTTTGCAGAACGATATCGTACCCCGCAAGTGACGTTTGAAGAAGATGCGCGCAATGTGTTGTTGCATTATCGTTGGCCCGGAAATGTGCGTCAGCTCAAGAATGTCGTAGAGCAGGTTGCACTGTTTGATGCCGGGCGCTCTATAAATCGGGAAGAGCTGCTGTCGTATCTGCCGGAAAGCATTACGAGCTATGTGCCGGCAATATCGCAGGCATCATCTGTGGCAGCCTACGATCGTGAGCGAGAAATGCTGTTTAGCATGATATTTAAATTGCAGCGCGAGATTGAATATTTGAAAGGGAAGGTTGAAAATGATAATATCTCGACCGGAGGAGGGCGATTGTCGCTTGGAAGTGACAAAGAGCGTGACCGAAGCTCCGCAATGGTTAGATATATCGATGCTGATGACTCGCTGTTCAATCGAGGAGCAGCGCACGATGCCGGACGCGATGTCGTAGATGTCACGGCAACAGCCCCCGTCACGACATTGGAGGAAACAGAAAAAGAACTTATACGCCGTTCGCTTGAGCGCAATCAAGGGCGCCGTAAAGTAGTGGCGAATGAACTTAATATATCGGAACGAACACTTTATCGCAAGATAAAAGAGTATGGACTTGAATAATAGCAAAATATACGGAGTATTGAAGCCTTGTCGACGTGGCATATTATTGACAATAATGTTGTTGGCATCGATAGCGTGGCAGGGATGTACCATTAGTTATAAGTTTAATGGTGCAGCATTGGACTATAACGTGTATAAGACAATCTCGGTGGGAGAGTTCCCGATACGCGCGGCATTGGTGTATCCACCGTTGCAACAAACCTTTGTTATTGAGTTGCAGGATTATATCACTCGCAATACACGGCTACGCACTATTGACGGTGCTTCGGATTTGAGTATTGAGGGGGAAATAACAGGGTATTCATTAAGCCCGCAAGCCGTAACAGAGGATGCATATGCATCAAAAACACGCCTTACAATCTCGGTGCGTGTGAAATACACCGACAGTAAGAATGAAAAGAACGATATTGACCAAACATTCTCGGCATATCGCGATTTTGATTCTACGGAGATGCTGACCGACGTTCAAGATGAATTGTGTGAGCAAATAAGTAAGGAGCTTGTAGAATTGATATTTAACGCCACATTGGGTAATTGGTAGAAATTATGTCTGACGCAACAATAATCGGTGCAATAAATGGCTTGATATCAGAAGAAAATAGAGCCGACGGGTTGTCAATGTCAACGATAGAAGCATTGATGGCGCGCTATCCCTATTTCTCGTTGCCGTCGATAATTAAGTTGCGCGACGGAAGCGAAGAATTGACGCGCGACGAACGCCGAATCATGGAGCAGCATCTGGCGCGTACGGCGACTACACCGATTGTCCTTGCAACGTTGCTCAATGAAGAAGATGCACCATTTTATCCGGAAGAGGAAACGAAAACGCCTACGACCGAGAGTGCAATAGATACGTTTTTGTCGACGTATGGCGATGGAGGAGAGGATGATGAGGTGCTTAATCGGTTGATTTTTAATCCGACACCGGATTATGCACAGTTGTTGGCACAGGAAGAACAACAAAGCCTCCCGATGGCACCGGCCAAGAGCGGAGATAGCCATGATGATTTGCTTAATAGATTTATATTAAAGCAGAAACAGCTTGAAGGAAGTGTGCCACAGGAAGAGCCGTCGAGAATACCTTCCTCGACAGTGGAAAATCGCCATAATGAAGATGGTACTGAACAACAGGTTGATAATACGCTTTTGAGTGAAAGTTTGGCAAAAATTTTCATTAGGCAGCACCAATATGAGCGCGCATATGAAATTATAAGTCAATTAAGTTTGAAATATCCGGAAAAAAGTGTTTACTTTGCAGACCAAATGCGCTTTATTCGCAAAGTTCTCAACAATCGTCGATTTTCAGAAGTTAAGAATGGGTAGAAAAGTTGTGGATTTTTAGCGAAAAAGAGAATAAAATACGATAAATAAAAATAAATAATCACATAATTTAAAATGCAAACATTATTAATTGTACTCACAGTGATTGTGTCGATCCTCTTGATCGGCGTAGTGCTAATTCAAAAATCAAAAGGTGGCGGTTTGGCATCAAATTTTGCCGGTTCTAACCAAATTATGGGAGTACGCCGTACCAATAATTTCATTGAAAAGGCTACATGGACACTTGCAATTGTAATCCTTTTCCTCTCAATTATGTCGTCAATGGTGTCGCCTAATCTTCCCGGCGCTAAATACGATAATATTGGCGTACAACAACAAGAACAGACAGCTCCTACAGAATTCCAAACAGAAGCGGGAGCTCCTGCAGCTACTGCTCCTGTAGCAGAATAATTAGGAGAATCTCCGATAGCGTAAAGATAAACGCATAGGGTGCACTTAATTGTGTGCCCTTTATGTGTTTAAGTAATAACGAGCGATTGACATTAAATTCGAGAACGGAGAGAAGGGTTGCCTGTAGTTGCTTGGTGGTTAAAAAATGTTAATCGCATTAAGAAATGAAAAGTAAACAGTATATTTGCAAGTAATTCTGGATTTGTGAGTAAATTGGGAGAGTTTAAACAATTTTAGGTAAAAAAGGTTTCGATTGTTAGCAAAAGCGCTCCCCCTAATTATATTAAAGTGAATTATTATTTATCATATCTTCTTACATTTTTAAATTCTTATCATGTTTAAAAAAGTTTTAAGTGCAGCAGCGTTGGCTATGACCATCACTGTTGGTGCTCAGGCTGCCGATTATGGATTGCCCACCAACATCCAAGATGGAAATATCCTCCATTGCTTCGACTGGTCGTGTGCTCAAGTGGAAGAAGAGCTCGACAACATTGCAGCCGCAGGATTTGGCGCAGTACAATTATCACCCATTCAGGGAAGTGCAAACACAAACGCAGAGTGGTACTATTGCTACTTGCCCTACGACTTCAAGATTGTATCCAATGGTATCGGAAATAAGACATCATTGACCAGCCTATGTGCCGCAGCTCATCAACGAGGCATTAAGGTTATCGTTGACGTTGTAGCTAACCACGTAAATGGATCATCATCACACCGCGATTCATGGTGGAATTCAAATGGTCGTTTGCGTTATAACGGTGGTATCAATTATGGCGATCGTTATTCAATCACTCATGGTCAGCTTGGCGACTATGGCGATGTTAACTCAGAATCAGCCGAAATTCAAGCTCGTGCTAAAGCTCACGTAGAAGAACTTAAAGCTTGTGGTGTTGACGGTATCCGTTGGGATGCTGCTAAGCATATCGGTCTCCCCTCAGAAGGTTGTAACTTCTGGTCAACTGTTACATCAGTATCCGGAATGTGGCACTATGGAGAGATTCTCGACAGCCCCGGTGGTGATGGCAACGCCGTAATGAAAGAGTATACTAATTATATGTCGGTAACCGACAACGGCTATTCAAGCGGAGTACGTAATGCCGTAAATGGCGGTGGCGTTCCTTCAGGTTATGCCGGATGGGCAGCAGGTACAATTGCCGACAATAAGGTGGTTTATTGGGCAGAAAGCCATGACGACTATTCAAACGAATGGCAAGCATCTACCCACGTTTCACAAGCAGTGATTGACCGCGCATGGGCTATCATCGCTTGCCGTAACGGTGCATCTTCTCTCTACTTCTCTCGTCCTTTCGCTACAAGTAAGGACGCTATCAAAGTAGGTGTAAAAGGTTCAACCAACTTCAAATCAAAACATATCGCAGCAGTCAACAAGCTTCGCAACAAAGCAGTTGGCGCAGCCGACTATTTCTCTCAATCAAATGGAGTTGTCAGCGTAACTCGTAAGGGTGTTGGTGCTACTATCGTTAAAGGTAGTGGTTCAGGTAATGTGTCTATTGCTAATGGTGGCGGATACTGCCCTGCAGGTACTTATGTTGACCAAGTATCGGGTAGCACATTTACTGTTACAGCATCAACTATCTCAGGTAACGTAGGTTCAACAGGTATCGCAGTTATCGTTATCGATGGTGAAGCTCCCACCCCCGATCCTACTCCCGACCCCACTCCCGGAAATTATCCTTCACAACTCTACCTTATCGGTACAATTAACAGCTGGAGTACTTCAACTTCAATCGCTGCCGACAACGCATCTAACGGTGTTTACACTTGGAACAGCGTTAACTTGACAAAAGCAAGCGATGCTAATGGTTCATTCTTCTCATTTGTAACCGTTCAAGGCGCTGACTGGAATGCAGTAAATGCCGGCGACCGTTATGGTGCAGCATCGGCTGATGCCCCAATCTCAACTTCAGCTTCTATCACTAAATATACTGCTAATGTAAATGCATCGGCAGCTTGCTCATGGCTTGCACCTGCCGGCACTTACAAGGTAGTTGCCGACTTGACAACAATGACTGTTACTCTCTCATCGGCAGGTTCTTCAGATGACTCAGATGATAATACCGGAAATGATGATACAGTCGTAACGGATGGCGTTACTATCACCGGTGACTATAACATCGCATATAGCGGTAGCCACACTCACGTACACTATTGGGGTGGTACATCGGCATCAACTTGGCCCGGAGTTGCATTTACATC
>JAFXHY010000123.1 GCA_017536215.1 Muribaculaceae bacterium
GCATCGGCGGAAAAACTTTGCAAAGGTAATACAAATTTTCGTTATACCAAAATTTTTACTGCTTTTTTTTGCAATTCTTTTTTTTATTTCTTCGCTTTCTACATCGCTCAGCTTTGATCGTTCTACATCTCTCAACCTTGATTGATGTCGCAGGGAATCGCTATCCCCTTAAAGCGAGTGCAAAGGTAGACACTTTTACTCTCTCTACCAAATATTTTTATTAATATTTTTGTGAAAATTTGTGAAAAATATGTTGTGCAACATACTTTTTCCTCTGCCCCAATCGGTTACACGGTTAAAATATTCACATGGCTCATTAAAGCTCAATACTGCATCTCTTTTTGAGTCCCCCTCCAAATAATTTTGTAATTGAGACTCAACATATATAAATAAAATTTCTTACATATTACAATATTAAAGATAGAACAGCTTTCCCCAATCTCACACTGTTCTATTCGGCTTCTCAACAAAAATGAGAAAAAATGTTGATAAAATTATTTTGCACGTATTGGGGCTATAAAATATAATTTGTAATTTTGGGGGTATCAATTTACAAAATCCCACAAGACTCAACACCACTTTATGGAACAATTCATTCATCTCCATGTCCACTCACAATTCTCCGTACTCGACGGTCAAGCCTCTATAGATGCCTTGGTAGATAAGGCTATGAGCGACGGTATGCCGGGGTTGGCGCTCACCGACCATGGCAACATGTTTGGCGTGAAGGAGATGTTTAATTATATAAAGAAGAAAAAGGGAAAACTCAAAGACGAGAAAGCAAAACTCGAAAAGCAACTCGCCGAAGCACAAGAGGCCGGCGATGCAGAAAAGGAGACTGCTCTTAAAAATGATATCGACAAAGTTGTTCGCAAAATAAATTTCAAACCTATTTATGGGTGCGAAATGTATGTTGCCAACACACGCATGACTGAGCGCACCGACAAACGCGATACCGGTCGACACCTCGTAGTCCTTGCAAAAAACGAAAAAGGATATCACAACCTCATTAAACTTGTTTCAAAAGCTTGGACTGAGGGATTTTACTCCCATCCACGTACCGACAAGGTTGAGTTGGAGAAATATCATGAAGGGCTCATTGTGTGTTCAGCCTGTCTTGGGGGTGAGCTACCCCGCTTAATTCAAGCCGGAGAAATTGAAGAAGCCGAGCGACAAGCCGAATGGTTTAAAAGCGTCTTCGGCGAAGATTACTACATTGAATTACAACGGCACAAAGCCACTGTTACCAACGCCAACCATGCCGTTTTTGAAGTTCAAGAAAGAGTTAATCCCGAACTGATAAACATTGCACGCAAACTCAACATCAAATTAGTGTGTACCAACGACGTACACTTCGTAAACGAAGATGACGCCGATGCTCACGAACGCTTGATTTGCATCTCAACCGGAAAGCGCTTATCGGACGAAGGGCGTATGCTCTACTCCAAACAGGAGTGGATGAAAACACAGGCCGAGATGAATGAACTTTTCAAGGACATTCCGGAGGCACTCTCCAACACTATTGAAATTTTGGACAAGGTCGAAACTTACGATATTGACCACGCTCCCATCATGCCCTTCTACGAAATTCCAAAAGAATTTGGGACGGAAGAAGAATATCGCCAACGTCTCACCGAAGAAGACCTTTTCAACGAGTTCACTCAAGATGAAAATGGCAATGTGATTCTCTCGCGCGAAGATGCAGAAAAGAAAATAAAAAAACTCGGAGGTTACGACAAACTCTACCGCATCAAATTCGAGGCTGACTATTTGGCAAAATTAGCCTACGAAGGAGCAGAACGTCGATATGGCAAAGACCTTAGCGACGAGCTCAAAGAGCGTATAAAATTCGAATTGCACATCATGAAGACAATGGGCTTTCCGGGCTACTTCCTTATCGTGCAGGATTTTATCAACGTAGCTCGACAAAAGCTTGATGTCAGCGTGGGCCCGGGACGTGGTTCTGCCGCCGGTTCTGCCGTAGCTTATTGCCTTGGTATCACTCAAATCGACCCGATAAAATACGACCTTCTTTTCGAGCGTTTCCTCAATCCCGACCGTATTTCATTGCCCGATATCGATATTGACTTCGACGACGACGGTCGCGCTCGCGTACTTAAATATGTCACCGAGAAATACGGAGAAGAAAAGGTTGCCCACATTATCACATACGGCACAATGGCAGCCAAATCTGCGATTAAGGACGTGGCTCGCGTGGAAGATTTACCCCTCTCCGAAAGTGACCGACTCACCAAACTCATACCGCGCCACATGCCCGAAGTCAATGGCAAAGAATTGAAACAGACTCTCGAAAACTGCTACAAACACTTGCCCGACTTCATTTCAGAACTTCAAGACGGCACAGAATCAGTCAAACAAACTTTGCGATATGCACTTCAACTCGAAGGCAATGTCAGAAACACAGGCGTTCATGCATGCGGTGTTATTATATGTCGCGACGATGTAACTGATTGGGTCCCTGTCAGTACCGCTGTCGACAAAACCGATGGACGCGTATTGGTCACCCAATATGAAGGTCGCGTAATCGAGGAAACCGGACTCATCAAAATGGACTTCCTCGGGCTTAAAACATTGTCAATCATCAAGGACGCCATCAAAAACATCAAGCTCACTCGTGGTATTGACGTTGATATTGACACAATCCCAATCGACGACCCCAAAACCTACCAACTCTATTGCGAAGGTCGCACCACCGGCACATTCCAATTTGAGTCGGCAGGTATGCAAAAATATCTGCGGGAGCTACAACCTTCTACCTTTGAGGATCTTATAGCCATGAACGCGCTATATCGTCCCGGGCCTATGGAATATATCCCCGACTTCGTTGCTCGTAAGCATGGTCGCTCACCTATAGTTTACGATATTCCAATCATGGAGCAATACCTCAAGGACACTTACGGCGTCACCGTATACCAAGAGCAGGTCATGCTCCTATCGCGACTTCTTGCCAACTTCACCCGTGGAGAAAGCGACACCTTGCGTAAAGCTATGGGTAAGAAGATGATTGACAAAATGAACGAACTGAAAGGAAAATTCCTTGAAGGGGGCAAAGCCAACGGACACAACGAAGAAGTGCTCAACAAAATATGGGCCGATTGGGAGAAATTTGCATCTTACGCATTCAACAAGAGCCATGCAACATGCTATAGTTGGGTAGCATTCCAAACCGCATATCTTAAAGCCAACTATCCCGCGGAATACATGGCAGCTGTGCTTAGCCGAAACCGCAACGATATCTCAAAATTGACCACCTTCATGGATGAATGCAAATCGTTGCACATCCAAGTCAAAGGGCCCGATGTAAATGAAAGTTTTGGAGACTTCGGTGTGAACTCCAAGGGGGATATTCGCTTCGGACTTGCCGCAATAAAAGGTGTTGGCGAAAATGTTGCCAATGTAATTATCGAAACACGCCAACAAGGAGGCCCATTCTCTTCAATTTACGACTTCGTTGAACGAGTCCCTCTCGCAACACTCAACCGTCGCACGTTTGAATCTTTAGCACTTGCCGGAGCATTTGACTGCTTTGAAGACGTTCAACGTGAAGACTATTTTGAGAAGAACAACAAAGATGAAAGCCTGTCGGAATTACTACTTCGATATGGACAATTATACCAAAAAGCAAGTCAAGAACAGACAGCTTCACTTTTTGGCGACGAAGACTTGTCGTTGAACACAGCCGGACGCCCCGCCATACATCATGCCGTACCTTGGTTTGACATCGTACGCTTGGAAAAAGAACGCGAACTCGTAGGCATGTTCTTATCCGCCCATCCTCTCGACCCATATTACATGGAGCTTACCCATGGATGCAACACAAGCCTAAAGGATTTCTCCGAAAAAAATGACGTCGTAGAAGATCGCGAAATATCTTTCGGAGGTATGGTTGTCTCTTTCGAAGAGCGTCCCTCGAAAAAAGGTGGCATGTACGGACGCTTGAAAATCGAGAACTACACCGGCTCTGCCGAACTCATGCTTTTCGGACAAGACTTTATCAAATTCGCCAACTTTGGCAAAATCGGCACACCAATTTATGTGACCGGAGTATACGCCAAAGGCTACAATAACGAGCTTCGCTTCAAAATAAACGATATAAAACTTTTGTCGGAGATTAAAGGGCATCTCATCAACTCCATTACCATCACCCTCGACAAAACCGACATCAATGACGGGTTAATCAATGCACTACTCGACCATAGCAGCGGCTCCACAACCAACCGAGGAGCGCTCAATTTCAAGCTATTTGACAACGAGGCAAATCGTGCCATATTAATGTCATCCGATGTCAGAATACCCCTCAATCGCAAACTCGTGACTCTCCTTGACGATTTCAATTTAGAATATAAGTTTAACTAAATAATACTCAACAATTATGGCATTCAAATTCACAGACGACAATGTAGACGAAGTAATAGCATCAGGGAAACCTGTAGTTATTGATTTTTGGGGCACATATTGCGGTCCTTGCATGGCCATGTCGCCCATCGTTGATGAGTTGGCAGAAGAATACGCCGACAAAGTTGTAATCGGGAAATACAACGTTGAAGAAGAAAACGACTTCGCTGCTGTCAATCGCATCATGTCTATTCCCGCGTTCTTATTCTACAAAGATGGCAAAAAGGTGGCTATTCGCCTTGCCGGCTCACAATCTAAAGAAACATTAAAAGGAAAAATTGACGAACTTTTGGCTATGTAATTCAAGCAGAAAGTATCACCTAAACTCAAGCCGAGGAGAAAAACTCCTCGGTTTTTTTATATCCCGAAGCTCATTATTATAACACTAATTTGACATCATTATTTATAGAACAACAACACTTTCGCGAGAAAAATCTTGCAAAAATTGAATATTTTTCATATTTTTGACCGATTTTTTTTGTTATTATAAAGTGGGAGTAGTTATTATGATAGATACCATTAACGCAACAAATATTAATATTTTTTCAACTATCTGTCCATAATTCTTAATTATAATTCCATTGGCATAAAAATCAAATCAAAATGCTATATTAAACGAATCTCAACATCTCAGCAAAGTTGAATATTAGTTAACTCAGATAATTTAAACAATTAAATAATAATTATGAAATTAATTTATGGAGTATTGTCGACAGCGATGCTTTTAGCAATCAATAGTAGCTGTAGCGACGATTACAATCCGAGCGAGGGCTCTTCCGGGAAGATAAACCCGCTACTCGAACTCGACACCGAGGCGATAACTTCGCGCTCGCAAACTCAAAGCAGAGATGCCGCAACCATCTCAGTTAATGACTTGAAATTACGACTCACTTCTACCGATGGTTCTTTCTCTAAAGAATGGAGCTCAATTTCTGAATTCGACAACAACGAATTATTTAAAGTTGGCACATACACTCTTGAAGCGATTTATGGCTCCATAGAAGAGGAAGGCTTTGAAATGCCCTATTACTATGGTTCCACCCAAGTCATAGTAAAAGAAAACAAAGTGACTCAAGCTTCATTAAGCGCAGAATTAGCCAATTCCATGGTAAGCATCGCCACTACAGAAGCTTTCCAATCCTACTTTACCACTTATTCATTTCAAGCTCACTCTGAAGGTGGAGATTTCCTAAACTTTACATCTACAGAAAATCGTCCGGGTTACCTTCGCCCCGGCAAAGTTACTGTCACTGCTGATGTAACCAAGCCCAACGGACAAACCGCGTCGGTTGAAGCTGCAGTTTTTGTAGCTGAGCCCAAACATCACTATACAATTACTATCGATGTTAATAATGGCGAAGCAGGAAGTGCGCAATTAGTCATCACCTACGATGATTTGCTCGACCAAGAAGACGTTTACATCGATTTGAGTGACGATATTTTAAGTTATCCCGCTCCGGTCGTTGTAGCTCAAGGTTTTGAAATCGGAACTACCCTCTCGGTAATAGAAGGCGACAAGGGGATAGTAACTCCGAGTTTCTTCATAAACGCTGAAGGAGGGATAAGCTCTGTTGTTATGACTACTCAATCTTCATCACTTATCGAGCAAGGTTGGTACAACGAAATCGACTTAGCAGCGGCAACCCCGGCTCAACAATCTAAATTAAAGTCGTTAGGACTCGATGTAAAGGGTTTGTTTGGAAATATTGACCGCATGGCTCAAATTGACTTCACCAATGTGATTCCTCTCATCAAATATTTAGAAGGCGGCAACAACACATCAACATTCACAATAGTTGTCAAAGACAAATATAACAAAGTCAGCGAACCAATTTCTCTATCCATATTCGTTGACCCGATACTTTTGACTATTGAAGAAGATGTCACCCCCAATATTGGGTCATCTACAATGTCATTAATTGTCAACTACAATGGTGATGATTTGGCAAACGATGTGACGATTCAATACAAAAATGTTCGTGGCACTTGGGATAACACCAATATTACAAATGTCACCAACCTCTCCAACAATCGTTATAAGGTTGAAATAGACGGAATTCCCGCTAACGACACGACTGTAACACTTCGCGCAGCAGTAAGTTCCAAGGAAAGTAACGAACTCGTAATCAGCAAAAACGGGTTCACCATCTCGGCAACAGCCAACGATTCGTTTGCCACTCGCGCTCGCATTGTTCCCACCTACTTAGACGACGAGACAAAAGCCAACGCATCGTCTGTGATATATTCAGTATCGGAAGATGGGGATAGCTATACTACCGTCAACCACACTATAGAAAGCGATGGCTCTGCTTGGATTTCAGGTCTACCCTCCGGCAAAAATCTCTTTGTTAAAGCAGTTATAGATGATAAGATTGCCAATACGGAAATTACTACCGAAGTGGCAGCACAAATCCCCGATAGCGACATGAACGACAACTGGTGGAGAGCCAGAGGTGGCAACAATTGGGACTTCTACTATGCATATGCCGAAGGTACACCTCAAGTATGGGACACCATGAATGAGGAAACTACATCTGAGAAAGGAGTAGGCGCAGCCTATGTAACAACATCAGGGACTAAGCCTGCCACAGGCGTTAATGGACAATGCGCTCTTATACGCACTGTTGGTTGGGGCGCAGGTAATACTGCCGGAGGATCTATCAGTATTGTTTACAACACTACCGCAGGACAACTCTATTTAGGAAAATTCAATGGAGTGGGTGCAACACCTAATTATGGGTATGCATTTTCTTCACGCCCGTCGAGCATTAAGTTCAATACTAAATACGCAGCCTACAAGTCAGATGACTTTGGTAGCGCAGAAATTCGAGTCCTCGACGCATCAGGGAATGTATTAGCTTCAAACTCCACCAACATTGGTACCGACAAGAGTGATTGGACTGAAATCACCCTCCCACTCTCCTACCCCGCAAATGCCGCAAAAGCAGCTACTATTATAGTCATATTCAAATCTACAGCCCATAGTAATGGAGCGACAAAGAACTACCTCAAGCTACCCGCATTTGCAGCAAATTCAAAAACAGAATCAGTTGGTGGTCAGCTATATATCGACGACATCATGTTAAACTACTAATGAATAGACACTATATGAACTATAAAATATTTTCAACAATAGCAATTGCAACCTTCATGATGTCATCGTGCAGTGACAATTGGGCACCTTCAACCGACGAAGAAGGTGTAGGTCAATTGCATATGGAAGCAATCAACGTCACAAATGCAGAGAATGTTATCAATCGAGCAAGCGTTGATGTCAGCAACTTTATTATCACTATAAATAATGCTGAGGGTGAAACGGTGAAACGATGGAAATATTCTGAAATGCCGGAAATTGTAACCCTTCCGGTCGACGAAGGATACTACATTGATGTCATCTCTCATAACCAAGAAAAAGCAGCTTGGGACGCACCATTCTTCAAAGGTTCCTCTGAGAAATTTAACATTGTAAAAAACCAGTTAACTAATGCAGGTACTATCACTTGTAAACTATCTAACATCAAAGTTTCAGTCAGATTTGCCGACGATCTTAAAAATATAATGGAAGATGATTGCAAGGTAACTGTTGTAGCCAATGATGAAGGTATGTTGGAATTTACCGCAGACGAAACACGTTCCGGCTACTTCCAAGCTATTGAAGGTAGCACTACATTAATTGCAACATTCACCGGTACAATTCGCGGAAGCTACGAAGAGATTCGCAAAGTATACACCGACGTTGAAGCCGGACAACACCGTATCATCACATACAGCGTCAAATCAGGAGATTCTACAATCCCCGATGAAAATGGCAACATCGACATCTCCAATGGCATTTCTGTTGACATGTCGACTATCGATGAAAGCATTGATGGC
The DNA here is from genome assembly GCA_017536215.1 of Muribaculaceae bacterium. Taxonomy (GTDB): domain Bacteria; phylum Bacteroidota; class Bacteroidia; order Bacteroidales; family Muribaculaceae; genus JAGBWK01. Next base: position 8,290 of record JAFXHY010000123.1, read on the forward strand.
AACGTATCTACTGATGAAGATATAATTGATGGCGACCGTCCGGGACAAGAAGAACCTATCAATCCCGACCCCGATGACCCCAATCCTGATAATCCCGAGGTTGATTACTTTACATTCAACACAAGTATTTCATTGACCGACATCAATGAAGCCCTTGAAGGGAAAGACTATGTGGTTGGCATTCTTTCTGTAAATCCGCTATCAAATCTCAAAGTTAAAATTGAGTCAAACTATCTAACCGAAGAATTCCTTGCCAGCGTAGGCCTTGTATCAGAATTTGACCTTGCCAACCTCACCCCCGAACTCGAAAGTAAACTTGGTGAAGGCGGATTCGGATTCCCCACTGGAGATGAAGTTAAGGGCAACACTTCAGTTAATTTCGACTTAACTCCATTCATCCCGTTGCTCAACCTCAGCCCTACCCCCAATGATATTCATAAATTCCATTTGACTGTCGTTGACGACCAAAACAATAGCGAAACTGTAGTATTAACCTTTATTTCAGGAGTAGAATAACAATGAAAAAACTATATATTGCAAGTACTGTCGCTGTAGGATTGGCTCTGATGACAGCATGCTCCGACAACCACGAATATGCCCTCGAAGGAGAAGGTAATTTGGTTTTGACAACCTCTTTCAGCAACGATGTCAAAATCGCTTCTCGCGCATCGCTCGAAGAGGAATTATCGGAGTCTACAATTATTTGGATTTCAAGTACAAAAGGTCTTGTACGCAAATACGAAGGATTACAGAATCTTCCGGCCGAAGGAATTAAACTTTTAGGTGGCAACTATGTTGCCGAAGCTTGGGCCGGTGATAGCCTTTCCGCATCGTTCGATGCTAAATATTATAAAGGCCGAGCTCCTTTTACAATTACCTCAGGAACTACCCGAGTAGAGCTCCCCTGTCGAATTGCCAACGTCGTTGCTTCAGTTAAATATACTAACGACGTAAAAGAAGTATTGACCGACTACACTCTCACTATCGGTCATGACCGTGGCTCTCTCGAATTCATCGGTGATGATGAGCGTAAAGGATATTTCATGATGCCTTCAACCTCAAAAGACCTAACTTGGACTCTATCTGGTAAACTTGCCGATGGCTCTACATTCTCTAAAAACGGTGTCATTGAAAATGTACAACCCACTACCGAATACATCTTGCATGTCACTTATACTCCAACATCCAACAACGAAGGTGGTGCATTCATCAATATAGTTATCGATGAAACCACAGTTGACTCTGAGGACGAGATTCTAATCTCTGTAGCCCCCGACATTGTTGGTACAACATTCGACATCAATAAAGGCATTGCAGGTCAACCCGGTCTATTTGAAAAGAAATCGGTATATATAACAGCTTCTTCTGCGCTCAAAAGCGTAGTTCTCGAAACCTCTTTGCTCGCCAACATTATAGGTGGCAATGATGTTGATTTAATGGCAACAGACGAATCTATTAAAAACACCCTCTCAGCAGCAGGTATTGAATGGTTCTACTCCTACAATGATGTAGAAGATGTATCCAACTTGAAGATAAACTTCAATGAGGAGTGGCTCAACACTATCCCCGTAGGTGAATACCTTGTAAACATCTCTGCGACCGACAATCAAAACAAGAAATCGACAGTAGCGATGCCTATTACGATAACAAATGCCAAAGCAGAAGTTATTGAAGTGAGCAGCAATGCCGCAACAACATGGGCAACACAAGCTACTATCTATGGTCGCATCCTCGACTCAACTATTACTGAAGCTAATCTTGAATACCGCAAAGCCGGAGGTTCAAATTGGACATCTGCAACAACTACAATCGACGGAGAAAATCTTTCTGCTATAATAACCGGTCTTACCCCCGGCACTACTTATGAATATCGCGTTGTTTGTGCCGACTTTGAAAGCCCCGCCAAGACTATCACTACCGAATCTGCTTTGCAACTAAGCAATGCCGGATTCGAAGGTTGGCAAGAAAGCTCAGGTAGTAGCGCGACCCTCATCTACGCTGCAGGAGATGCTTTATTCTGGGATTCAGGTAATCATGGCTCTGCATCTCTCAAAAAGCAAGTGACAACGCCCGATGGCACTTACAAACATTCAGGCAATTACTCTGCTTTGCTCTCTTCTCAGAAAGTAGCTTTCCTTGGCATCGGCAAATTTGCCGCCGGAAACATCTTCATCGGTCAATACCTTAAAACAGATGGCACCGACGGTATCCTCGGATGGGGTCGTCCATTTGCTTCTCGTCCGAAAGCATTAAAAGGCTACGTACGCTACGAGCCCGGCACAATCAGCTATAACGACTGCTCTATTAGCGACAAAAAAGCTGAAATGGAAGCCCACATGGGAGAACCCGACCAAGGCACCATCTACATCATTATTCTTGACGACACTAACAAAATGACTGCAAGTAGCGTCGATACAGGAAAAGAAAGCACTTGGCCTATCGTTGTTGAAACTAAGAAAGGTCAATTAGTTGATGTAAACCGTAGCAATGTTATCGGTTATGGACAACTATTCTTCGATGCTACACAAAGCGACGGAATGATTGAATTTGAAATACCTATCGAATACTTCAGAACCGACGTCAAGGCTGCAAATATAGCCATTACATGTTCTGCATCTCGATATGGCGACTATTTCTGTGGTGGTGATTCTAAGATGTGGATTGACGATTTCGAACTCGTATATTAATAACCTAAATTATACGCATAAACTCAATTCGGGAGGTGGCTAATTATGTCACCTCCTTATTTTTTTACCATTTTCGCCGCTTCGTATTTGCCGAAGCATTATAGGGATTTTTATTGATTAATTTTGTATCACGGCTTAAAATGCGTAAATTTGCAATCGTAATTTTCAATTTAATTAAAATTACAACTTATTTTAGATGTACCGACCAAAACGACTATATACGTTCATGTTGCAAACATTTCTTCCGGTGTTTGCCATGACGTTTTTTATTTGTCTGTTTATTGTATTAATGCAATTTCTATGGCGATATATCGACGACCTCGTTGGAAAGGGATTGGATATAGCCACTATCGGCGAACTATTTTTCTATGCGGCTTTAACAATGGTGCCCATGGCGTTACCATTGGCCATATTGCTTGCTTCGCTAATGACATTTGGCAACCTTGGAGAAAAATTTGAGTTAACAGCAATGAAGGCATCGGGAGTATCATTGCTCAAAACCATGCGTCCGCTAATCATCTTAATATTACTTATAGCCGGAGGCGCATTCTTCTTCCAAAACAACGTCTTGCCTATTGCTCAGGTGAAAATGTACTCTCTTCTCTACTCTATGAAGCAGAAATCTCCTGAAATGGAAATCCCGGAGAAAGCTTTCTATGACCAAATTCCGGGCATCAATATATATGTCGATGAAAAAGACAAAGTCACCGGCACCCTTTATGAACTGATGATCTACGACATGAGTGGTGGCTCCGACAACACTCGCATTATCGTTGCCGATTCAGGGAAAATATCTCTTACCCCGGATAAGACTAAACTTTTGCTCAACATATACCAAGGAGAGCAATTTGAGAACTTACGTTCCACCACAGCAGGAGTCCAATCCAACAATCTCCCCTATCGTCGCGAAACATTTGCACAGAAAGACATTATGATTTCTTTTGACGCAAATTTCAATCGCATGGATGAATCCACAATGCGCAAGCAATACGTAGGGAAAAACATTACAGAATTAAATGCTACTATCGACTCTGTGCAAGCTCGCGTTGACAGCGTAGGAAAAATCTACTCAACAGAAATTAAAGAGAAGCCATATTTTGCAATTCAATATTACCGACCTATCTACACCGACTCCGGAAGCCGATTGGTCAAACAACCCGAAATAGCAATGGCTATGCCTCTCGATATCGACTCACTCTTCCACAACAATGCCAACCTCGACGAAGCTTCCATTATAAACCAAGCCCTATATAAAGCTCGTACGTTCAAAATGGACTACGAATATAAAAGCAAACTAATGGAAGAAGATCGCAAATCGATACGTCGCCACGGCATCGAATTGCAAAAGAAATTCACTCTTTCCTTTGCTTGCATTATCTTCTTCTTTATCGGAGCACCTCTCGGAGCAATCATTCGTAAAGGGGGTATCGGGCTGCCTTTGGTCGTTTCTGTAATATTATTTATCATATACTATATTATCGACAACACCGGCTATAAAATGGCTAAAGACGGGCGTATAGGTGTACTTGAAGGAATGTGGTTAAGCTCATCTGTTCTACTTCCTTTGGGCATATTCTTCACCTACAAGGCGGTCCATGATTCCGGAGTATTCAACATCGATGCATATAAAGCTCTTTGGGCACGAATTACTGGGAAACACAAACGCTCACTTGAACCGAAAGAATTCACACTTGATGAAGTGACTCCGGATGGCGCAATCAACGTTATAACTGCTTTCAACAACGATTTGAATGAATTTCGAATATCGTACTCCAAAATGTTTATACTGAAAAAATTGATAGTAAAAATATTTGGAACTAAACAATCTGCCGAGTGCTTGCGTTCAATGAATGTGCTTATTGATTATCTCTCCAACTCGCGCAATCACTATGTAATTTCGATTTTAAATAAATATCCATATAAAATAAGTCCACGCGATTTCAACCAACTTTCCGACAACAACGAGCAGTTATTACAATGGTTTAACAACGAAGTTGAGAAACAATCACGTGAAAATATAACATTAAACTGAGATTTTTTAATATGAGTGATATAAAATTAGATAGAATAGAAGATGCCATCGCTGATTTTGCTGAAGGCAAAATGGTAATTGTCGTTGATGACGAGGACCGCGAAAACGAAGGCGACCTCATCGTTGCTGCCGAAAAAATCACCCCTGAGCAGGTTAATTTTATGCTAAAAAACGCTCGTGGAGTTCTTTGTACACCTATGACAATCTCACGTTGCCGAGAGTTGGAACTTCATCACCAAGTCGACAACAATACTTCAGTGCTTGGCACACCTTTTACTATCACTGTTGACAAACTTGAAGGATGCAGCACAGGTGTGTCAATCAACGATCGTTGTGCCACCATTCGTGCTCTCGCCGACCCCAATTCTACTGCAGCTACATTCGGCCGTCCCGGACACATCAGCCCCCTTTATGCACAAGATGCGGGTGTGTTGCGTCGTTCCGGACACACTGAAGCCGCCGTTGACCTTGCTCGTCTTGCCGGATTACAACCGGTTGCTGCTTTAATGGAAATAATGAGCGATGACGGTTCGATGGCCCGTTTACCGGAGTTACATAAGAAATCTATTGAATGGGGGTTAAAGCTCATTTCTATAAAGGATTTGATTGCTTATCGCAACGCTCGTGAAAGCCTTGTTGAAAGAGGTGTTGAAGTTGATATGCCTACGAAATATGGTCATTTCCGCCTTATTCCATTCCGACAGAAAAACAATGGCATGGAGCATATCGCGCTCATAAAAGGTGATATTACAACACCACAACCTGTTCTTGTCAGAGTTCACTCTTCGTGTGCCACCGGCGACATTTTCGGTTCAAAACGTTGCGACTGTGGCGACCAACTACACAATGCACTCCAACAAATTGAGAAAGAAGGTCGCGGAGCTTTAATCTACCTCAACCAAGAAGGGCGTGGCATTGGCTTAATGGACAAAATCCATGCCTACAAACTTCAAGAGGAGGGGCACGACACCGTTGAAGCTAATCTTTTATTGGGGCATAAAGCTGATGAACGCGACTACGGCGTTGGTGCTCAAATTCTTCGCAGCCTCGGCATTACAAATATGCGACTAATGACCAACAACCCGGTAAAACGTATCGGACTTGAAGGATATGGACTTAATGTAGTTGAAAATGTACCAATTGAAATAGAGCCTAACATCTACAATCGCAACTACATGAGTGCAAAGAAAAACCTCATGGGTCACAACCTTCATAAGCTATAAACATATTCCTCTAAATTTGAATTTTGTAACACGATAATAAAAGAATGGCTGATATTTTACAATCAGCCATTCTTTTTATCCTAAAATTTATATTTATAGGATTCTTATACCCCCGGGACCTATGCTCTCGTCAAAATTCCATTGAGTAGGCTTTATTTCGGAACGCAAGAGGCGACATATTCATGCGCGACTTAAAATATTTCCCGAAAAAAGATTGATTCACGAATCCCATCATGCCACTTATCTGATTGATTGATAAATCAGTTGTCTCAAGCAAGCGACGTATTTCATTGAGTACATAATAATCAATCCAATCGCTCGGCGGGCGATTACTTATTTCTTTGACCACTGCCGACAAATGTTTTGCCGACACACCTAATCTATCTGCGTAAAATTTAACCGACCTCTCTCTTTTAAAATTATTCTCTACTTCAACTATAAATTTAAAAAATAGAGTGTCGGCACGACTACATTGCGTATTTATACTACCTTGAATGCGTTTTGAATAATTGTTCAACGTTTCACAGAATACACCTTCACACAATTTAGCAACAACTAACGAATCAAAATGGTTATCCGACTTGGGTAGCTTATGCTTTAAAAGGTTCGTAAATAATACCAATGTTTCAAACTCAGTAGCATCAAGTTGTATGATTGGATTATCCTTATAATAGTACATACAAACAAGAATACGCGACATCAACGGCAACATATTAGTAAAATTTGATATCGCGGCTGATATCAACATCCCTTCAAAGTCGTCCGACGGAGTGAATTTTCGCACCAAATGTCCGGGCAATAATACTAATATCGAACATGGTATAAGTTTTACCGTCGTCATATCGTAACCAAGTTCAAGCGATCCCTTCGTACAAGCCACTAAAATTATAGTATGAGTCTTGCGAGGGAACATAAACTTTTCATTTACCTTATCTACCGAGTCGAGTACGGCAAGAAAAGAATTCCATCCGGCTTGATTATTGTTGAGCAACGAAATATTAGACTGAGTCAAGGATTGGGTATCCATTAATTTATGCCTGTTAGTATTTTTTGTAATTACTTTGCTAAAGTACGAATTTTTATCCAATTCTCCTAACTACTTGCTAAGTTTAGGCAAGTTAATTCTAAAAATCCCAACCTGAAATTATGCATTATTCCTCTAAATATGTCGATTTAAACCATAATTTTAAAGTTTTTGTAATTTTCTTAAATTTGTTGTAAAAATTTTGTATTTTTGCCATATACCTATTTTTTTGTCTGGATGGACCGATTGTTAACCTTAATTTGCTTACTCTGTATAAGCACAGCCTCATCCTTTGCTATTAATGTATCAAAGGGCGATGTAGAAAAAGAATTAGAACAACTTGACAATGAGATTGCCAAGCGTTCTGTTTATATCAAAGCTCGAGAAGCGCGTATTGACTCATTACGCAATAAGATTACCGAAAACGTAACCGGCTCGCGATTGCTTGAACTCACCATGGAGATTGGTGATTTATACAGTTCCTTTAATAATGATTCTGCAATTACCTACTATCAAAAAGGTCAAGAAAAAGCATTAGAATTTGAAGACACAATTAAAGCCTTTCGATTTCAAGTTAAATGCGCATCTCTTCGTCCATTATCCGGATTCATCGATGAAGGAGTTAAAGAATACGAAAGCATCGACGCATCTAATTTGCCTATCGAAGAATTGGAATTATACTATAATACCGGTCGGCAACTTTATTCCTATATTGCTTCCTCATTCGTCAATTATCCCAAAGCCTACAATTATTGGAATGAAAAAGTAAAACTAAAACGCGACTCTTTACTCGGAGTGCTTAAACAAGGCTCTCAAACCTACGACCTCAATTATAGTGAAGCCCTCATCGAAGCCGGAGAATTTAAAAAAGCAAAAGTTGTCCTTGTCGACCTTTTGGACCACACCACCCCCAATAGTAATATTAATGCTCGTGCATGTCATATGCTTTCTACTATTGCGAGGATGAATGGAAACAAAGAAGAACAAACTTATTATTTGGCAAAATCTGCTATCGCCGACATAAAAGGCGCTGTTAGAGAGGTTATGTCCCTACAAGAGCTCGGCAATATTATGTCGGACCATAAAGACATCAATCGTGCATATTTATATCTCTCGGAAGCTCTTTCCAGTGCAGTAGAATGTAACGCAACAATGCGTATCGTGCAAACTTCCGCCTCTCTTCCTCTTATTCAAAAAGCTCACTCGGCTCAAATTGAATCATGGCGAAATCTAATGTATTTCGTCATAGGTTGTATAATTATAATCTTGATTATTCTGGTAATCACCCTCCTTGTGCTTCGAAAACAGATGCGTAAGCAATCTATGCTAAAAGCTAAAATTCAAGGAGCCAATCAAGTAAAAGAAATTTATATCAGTCAATTCTTCCGACTCTGTGCAATGTATATCGACAAGCTGAACCAATTCTGCAAAATTGCTAATCGCAAAATCTCATTGGGGCAAGTCGACGACCTTTACAAAATCACTAAGTCAGGCAAACTTGTAGAGGAACAAAGCGAAGAATTCTACAAACTTTTCGACGACGCTTTCCTTCACATCTACCCCACTTTCATCGAAGATGTAAACGCTCTTCTCAAAGAAAAAATAGTACTCAAAGAAGGCGAACTTCTCAACAACGATTTCCGTATCTTGGCATTTATGCGTTTGGGACTTGAGGACACCAATCAAGTGGCTCTAATTCTCAACTACTCTGTAAACACAATCTATGCCTATCGCAACAAACTGCGTAACAGAGCTTACGACCGCGACAACTTCGAAAAGGATATCATGTCAATCGGCGCTATCAATGAATAATGATTAGCGTTACATTTCCACTACTATCTCATTAATCTTCGCTAAAACAACGCCTTAATTTCTGCTAATGAAATTTCCGCCATCACCCTATTGCCATCGGGGGTGTAGGTCGGTGTAGGCAAACTAAACAAATTGCTCAACAGATGCTCTACCTCTTCATCGGTCAGTTGCCCTGATGCGTTGACTGCAGCAGCCTTCGCAAGATGTAGCGCTATTGATTGATGTACACTACGTTGCGTCTCATTTGTGCCACTCTGCAAATCATCGAGTAGCGATGTCAGCAATTGAATATTATCACCATCTGATATACCCGCCGGAATACCATTAATTACCCATGTATCCATCGACATCACCTCCAAATCAAAGCCCATATTCGCAATATCTTCCTTATAATCATTGAGTATCGCTACTCGCGCCGGAGTGAGATTTATAGCCTCGGGAAACATTACTTTTTGCGATGGCAAAGGCTGCTCCTCGCAACTCTTAACATACTTCTCATACAACACTCTGACATGAGCTCGATGCTTATCTATTAAAAGAAGGCCGGTAGTTGTCGATGTGACAATATATTTATCATTAACTTGGATTGCTGTGCGTGGCATTGCCGCTCCCAACGACATATCGGCATCATTTCTATTGTCAATATTATTGATGCGACTCGACACCATGCCGGAACCTCCCTCTAATGAGCCGGCTCTGCCTCCTGAGAAAAGTGTGTCACTATCCGGATTGACAACAGGTTCTGTCGAATTCTCAAATGATTGATACAACTTTTCCCAATCACCCATAGCCTGCGAGGCTTTACGCTGCCACGACTGAGCTGATGCCCGTGGCATGTTGTTTTCACTGAATGGGTTATAATCACTTTGCAATGAAAAATCGGGCATCGCACCGGCATCGGGGACAAAAGCCGGGATTTCGGGGATATCATCTTCCCTGTTGAAATCTATCGAAGGCACGGCATTGAATTTTCCCAACGACTCACGAACTGCGGCATTTAATATCTGCCATATCGCCTGCTCGTTTTCAAATTTTATCTCGTTTTTCGTTGGGTGAATATTGACATCGATTGTCGACGGGTCAACTTCAAAATTAACAAAATAGTTGGGTTGCTCTTCAGGTCGTATCAACTGTTCATAGCAATTGAGTATTGCCTTATGAAAATACGGGTGACGCATATTGCGCCCATTGACAAAAAGATACTGCAACGCCCCTCGCTTGCGAGCATTTTCCGGAAGTCCTACAAAACCGGTAATCTTCACCAACGATGTCTCTGTTTCTATCGGCACAAGCTGACGCTCTATCGATTTGCCAAACAAATCCCCAATACGTTGCTTCAATGAGCCGTGACGCAACTTATGAAGCGTCACCTCATTATGGATTATTGTTAAGTCAACATCGGGATTAACGAGTGCCAAACGTTCAAATTCGTGCAATATATTATTCAACTCCACCGAATCCTTTTTAAGAAACTTTCGGCGAGCTGGCACATTGAAAAAGATATTTTTCACCATTAAATTTGTGCCCGGAGCGGCAGCAACCGGTTGTTGCTGCTCAACCTTCGACCCTGAAATAAATATCTGAGTTCCTACAGTGTCCTCGCGACGCATTGATATCATCTCCACCTGCGCAATTGCGGCTATCGATGCCAATGCCTCCCCTCTAAATCCCATTGTGCGAAGAGCAAAAAGGTCGTTGGCTACAGTGATTTTTGATGTTGAATGTCGTTCAAACGCCATACGAGCATCGGTAGGCGACATTCCTATTCCATTATCTACGACCTGAATAAGTGTTCGTCCGGCATCTTTTATCACTATCGTAACGTCGGTCGCTTTTGCATCTATTGCATTCTCCACCAACTCTTTGACAACCGATGCCGGTCGTTGTATCACCTCTCCGGCCGCTATCTGATTGGCTACTGAATCGGGCAACAATTTGATTATATCACTCATCGCTAATGTATTTCTTTTCAGGCGTTTTTATCTTTTACACCCTTTCGTTTACTACAAAGTTAAACATTTGTATTTATTCCCTACAACACCTGTTAATAAATAGCTCTTATTGTTGAAAAGTAGTATCTTTGCATAAAAATTCACCGACGATGAACACTTTGTGGATATTCAACCCCGACAACGACATTGCGTTAGGCAACAACCTTCGCAACTTCACCCCACCGCGCAATGCTATGCTTCTTCGCCAAGCCGGAGCGATGCTACCGGTGTGGACCGCCTTCGATGGTGATTTTATATATTCCGACAATCCCGCCGATTCTAATTGGCTTCAATCCGTAATGTCGGTTTCCCGCAAAAATATCTCTTTGCTGTCCGGCGACAACATCGATAAAATCGAGTCGATAAGTCCGTGGGGATGGTCGCGCGCAATCGCCAATACATTGCAGCAAAAAGGTGTTCCGCCCTATTTACTCCCTTCCGATGAGCAAATCGACAAAATTAGAATATTGTCACATCGACGCTCTTCAATCTTCATAAATCAGCAACTACAACAACACGGTCTGAATGCTTCAATCCCGGTAGAATTTTCTGATATCCAACAACTGAAATCTTATCTTGACACACACCATTCGGCAGTTGTTCTCAAATCTCCATGGTCGTCGAGCGGACGAGGTGTTTTATACTCCGACAATACCGAAACATCTCGACTACTGAGCCAAGCCGAGGGCATAATTAAAAATCAAGGTAGCATACTGGTAGAGCCAAAGCACAAAAAAATCATTGATTTCGCCATGCTATATCAACTGAAAAACGGCATAGCCAAATACGTTGGGCTGTCGGTATTCAACACCCTCATCGGTGGAAACTACACCGGCAATATAGTCGCCTCGGAGCAACATCTATCAAACATTATCACACAATACATCTCTCCAACGTATCTCACTCAACTACAAAATGCTCTTGAGGTTATCCTCTGCGACTTAGTTGGGAATAACTACAACGGGATTTGTGGCATCGACATGATGGTCTACGTTGATGAAAACGGAGATTACCAAATAGCTCCTTGCATCGAACTCAACCTACGCCACACAATGGGCTACGTGGCGCATTGCCTTGCCCGCGACATAATCGCACCCTACTCTATCGCTGAAATGAAGGTAGAATACATCGGCAACAATCCCGCCGACATGCAACAATATCTACCCCCACAATTTGATAACAACAACCGCCTAATTAATGGGACACTATCATTAATCCCCACCAACCCCCATTTCGCCATCACCCTCACCACCACTCCATAGCAATATTGTAGTTGCCATCACTTATTCATTGCGCATACTGTGCGCCATAATTAACTCATGATATAAAAAAACAGGAGATGAATTCTGTGAATTCATCTCCTTTGTTGGTGGCGGGAGGAGGACTCGAACCTCCGACCTTTGGGTTATGAGCCCAACGAGCTACCACTGCTCCATCCCGCGATGTTTTACGTCTGCAAAGGTACGACTTTTATTCTATTCTGCAAACTTTTTAGCTATATTTATTTGTTAAAAATTATTACAATACCCTTTATTGCCTCTTTTCCTCTCTTTTCTTGCGCTTCTAAATCCTTTTTGTTGTATATTTGGATAATAAATTGTAACAGCAATGGACCGACGACAATTCCTTAAAGTAACTGCATGTGGCGCAGTGGCGTCTATGATGCCTATCAGCTTCTCTGCTTGGGGACAACCCACAAAACAGGTAAACCGTAGTGGTCGCATGACTTTGCGTTTCTTCCCCTACGAGCTGCAATTACGCCACGCTTTTAATCTGGCTAAATACCAACGCACCACAACACCCGACGTTCAGGTTGAAATTGAATATGAAGGCGTAGTGGGCTACGGCGAAGCTTCAATGCCCCCTTATCTTGGCGAAAGTGTTGATTCCGTCACTTCTTTCTTATCTCGCCTCGACTTGAGCAACTTTTCATCGCCATTTGCTTTTGAAGAGATACATGAGTATATGGATAGTCTAAGCGACGGCGACCGTGCTGCCAAAGCTGCTGTCGACATCGCGCTACATGATTTGACCGGCAAACTGATGGGACAACCATGGTGGAAAATTTGGGGTCTAAATAAGGAGATAACACCCTGCACCTCTTTCACTATCGGCATTGACACCGCTGAAGTGGTGCGCCAAAAAGTTAAAGAAGCAAGCCCCTATCGCGTATTAAAAGTTAAAATGGGGCTTGACAACGATAAAGAAACTGTTGAAATTATTCGTTCGATGACCGACGTTCCTATTTGTGTCGATGCCAACCAAGGGTGGACAAGTCGAGAGCAAGCATTGGAAATGTGCCATTGGCTCGCCGAACGCAACTGCCTATTTGTGGAACAGCCATTGGCTATCGACCGCCATGACGACACAGCATGGCTTCGCGAGCGCTCGCCTCTGCCTCTGATTGCCGACGAATCTCTACAACGCATCGGCGACGTGCGTCGCATGGCTGAAGCATTCGACGGCATCAATATCAAATTAATGAAGAGCACCGGAATGCACGAAGCCTACAAGATGGCAGTACTTGCGCGAGCGCTCGGCATGAAAGTGATGTTGGGATGCATGACTGAGACTTCGTGTGCCGTTTCTGCCGCAGCTCAACTTTCACCACTCGCCGACTATGCCGACCTTGATGGAAATCTGCTGATAACCAACGACCGGTTCGACGGAATGAAAATCATTGACGGAAAAATCACTCTCAACGACCTTCCCGGCATCGGAATTTCACCCCTTAAATAATGCAGCCTCACATTATTGACTACATCTATAATACGATAGAAATATTCAGTTGGAACGAGAGAAATGATGTATTACTTTTGTGTATAGATAAGTAATACGAATAATAACAATTTAAAACCATAAATATTATGAAAAAATATCGTTGTGTAGTATGCAATTGGGTCTACAACCCCGAAGTAGGAGACCCCGATAGCGGCATCGCTCCCGGCACTCAATTTGAAGATATTCCCGATGATTGGTCCTGCCCCATTTGTGGTGTTACAAAAGAAGATTTCGAATTAATTGAAGAATAAAATACTTAAAACAAATGTGGAGGGCACCCCTATTTGAGGTGCCCTCCACTTGTATTATAACAGCTATGTATTCCGTCAGAATGAACGACCTTGAAAATATCGAGTGTTGAGAGGCTCAATTTTGCCTCGTAATGTAGCTCGTCCATTATTGAAAGTGGCATATATTGTTGCCGATGCCTCATTCTTTCCTTTGTGAAGTCGAATTTGCACATCCGTAGACCCCACAGTTGCCGACACCCTATATGTAACCAACAAATCCCCATCTTTAGTCGTTTTCGTCTCATATTTTGAGACATCGCCCGAAACGGTAAATCCGCCTACACTATTTGGTCCTCCGGCAAATAACGGCGACAACTGCACTACCCCGTTTATTGAATCGACAAGTAGAAAATTGGTATTATCCGAAACATTGATTAGCGTAGATTGATTAATTGTGATTTGGTCGGCAGTAAGTACAAATCGGCGATGCTTTAGGAGCAATTGCGCAACATTGTTTGCTACCGAATCAGCGTATATTTGCTCCGGCGACTGAGTAGTCTTACAACTATTGGTTGTTATCGTTGTCAAAATGAATGCAACTGCTGTTGCTGCAATAATCAAAATGCGTTTCATAATCAACAAGTTTTATCTATGTGAATTTTACAAAACAATTATTATAAGTTTTTTGCCATTAATACAACACGAAAAACTCTGATTTGTTTCGATTAAAGAATAATTATCTCGGTATTTACTTTACAAACAACGCCATGCAATAATATATGATATTAAAGCATAGCGTAGTAAGATATTGTTTAATTCAGGAACTCCAAATATTTGTTGTAGCTTTGAAAAATAGCTACAACTTAGTCAATATTCAGTTTTTCCTTTGCAGGGTTGCGGTAATGGATTTTACCCTCAACATACTCTTGAGCGGCAATCAAAGTGGGCTTCGGAAGTTTCTCATAGTAACGAGAGATTTCTGTTTGCTCACGATTTTCCGATACTTCTTCATTAGAATCGTTGCATGATGCAAATTCCTGAAGTTTTTTATCGAGATCGTGCTTGATTTCGCCGGCTATTTGATTAGCACGTTTCGCGATTATGCACACAGTTTCATAGACATTGCCGGTATCCTTTGACATTTCAATCATGTCGCGAGTCACGGTGTTGATAGGGGCGTTAGTCTTTTTGTAATCCATTGTTTATATCGTTTTTATTGTTTTAATAATTTGTTGAAGGGATCTACACCCTAATTATATTATGCTTAATTGTTGATGTATTTTTGAGCAATCTTGTAGATATTGTCGGCCTCATCTCTATTTGAGCCTTCGGGATAGTTGTTTATAAAACTGTAATATTCATCGACAACATCACGAAAACGGTCAACTTTCTTCTCATCGATACTCTGAGCCGCAATTTGATAGCGCGATTTAAGCACCAACATTTCAAGCTCCTCTTTATATTTAGAATAAGGATACTCCTTGATTGCATTTTTGGCTACAATGATTGCGCTATCGTAGTTATTGAATAGATAGTTGCCAAGATTGTAGTATAATTGTGCATTTTGCAACTCCTTTAATGTCAATTTGTCTTGAAGCTCAAAAATAGCATTTTGGGCAATCGAGACACGCTCGCTGCGAGGGAAGTAGTCCAAAAATCCCTGCAATTCATCTATCGCTTTAATCGTGCCCGACTGATCAAGCTGAGGCTCCGGCGAGTCAAGATAATAAGCATAACCTGCATAAAAGCGCGCCAATTCGGTGTACGTGCCTTTTGGGAAACGCTGATAGTAGCTTTGAAAATATGCTGCCGCGTCAATGTATTCTTTATTCTCATAGTGGCTGAGACCGAGCAAATACAATGACTCCTCTGCTTTTTGAGAGCCTTTGAACACAGTGACAACATCTTGGAGCAGTGTATAGGCTTGCACGTAGCGACCTTCCTCAAATGCTCGTTTTGCATAATCGAATTTCACATTTGGGTCGGTACTTTTCTGCACGCGTTGATATTCACCGCATGATGCCAGAACCAAAGCTAATAGTGAGAATATAAATAATTTGCGCATCTTTTTTCCTATTCGGTAATATTATTGGAATTCGCTTTTTATAATTTAAAATCGCAGCTAAATCCAATTCAGTTTGCAAAGTTAATAATTTGTTGCCAAAAAAGCAAAGTTAGCCACCCTAAAAGATGTTTAAAAAAATCAAATATAATACATACCCGACATCTTACACATCAGCTTTTTAAGTTTCCCTTGCTAACACCATCGCAATGTTCAACTAAATTTAGCTTCACATTCTGCCAAATATCACGAAAAAATGCTTAAATTTGCGATAAATTTTCAACTACACATTTAAATGCAGGAAAAAATTATCATTCTCGATTTCGGTTCTCAAACCACGCAGCTTATAGGCCGACGTGTACGTGAACTCAATATGTATTGCGAAATCGTCCCCTACAACAAATTTCCCCACGACGATTCATCGGTAATTGGCGTTATCCTTTCAGGGTCTCCTTTCTCCGTTTACGATGAAAAAGCGTTTAAGACAGACTTGTCGGAAATTCGCGGACGATTGCCTATTCTCGGCATTTGCTACGGTGCGCAGTTTATATCTTATTCCAATGGCGGCAATGTAGAGCCGGCGCCATCGCGCGAATATGGCCGCGCAATTCTCGCTAAAGTTGACAATAAATCCCCCTTATTCAAAGGCATCGAAGCAGGTTCTACTGTTTGGATGAGCCATGGCGATACTATCACCTCACTACCTGCCGGCTTCACATCGGTAGCTTCAACCGACAAAGTGGCCATCGCTGCATATCAAGCCGACAACGAGCCTATCTGGGGCGTTCAATTCCACCCCGAAGTGTTCCACACTCAAGACGGTACTCAGTTGCTCAAGAATTTCGTGGTCGATATTTGTGGTGGCAAACAAGACTGGAGCGCAGCATCATTTATCGAATCTACAGTCAAAGAACTTCGCAATCAACTCGGCAACGACAAAGTGGTGCTCGGATTGAGCGGTGGTGTTGACTCTTCAGTCGCTGCCGTTCTTCTCAACAAAGCTATCGGCAGCAACCTAACCTGTATTTTCGTTGACCATGGCATGCTTCGCAAAAATGAATTCACCAATGTGCTCAACGATTATAAATGCCTCGGACTTAATGTTATCGGTGTTGACGCTTCACAGAAATTCTTCTCAGAGCTTAGTGGCATAACTGACCCGGAGCGCAAGCGCAAAATCATAGGCAAAGGCTTTATCGATGTATTCGATGAAGAAGCCCATAAGATTAAAGATGTGAAATGGTTGGCTCAAGGCACAATCTACCCCGACTGCATCGAAAGTCTCTCAATCACAGGAACTACCATCAAGAGCCACCACAACGTAGGCGGACTCCCCGAAAAGATGAACCTCAAATTGTGCGAACCACTCCGCCTCCTCTTTAAAGACGAAGTACGTGCAGTAGGACGCGAACTCGGCATGCCCGACCACCTTATCAAACGCCACCCGTTCCCGGGTCCCGGTTTGGCGGTGCGTATCCTCGGCGACATAACGCCCGAAAAAGTGGCAGTACTCCAAGAAGCCGACGACATCTTCATCCAAGGATTGCGCGATTGGGGACTCTACGATAAAGTATGGCAAGCCGGAGCTATCCTCCTCCCCGTACAGAGCGTAGGAGTTATGGGAGACGAACGCACCTACGAACGCGCCGTTGCTCTTCGTGCCGTTACATCTACCGACGCCATGACTGCCGACTGGGCACACCTACCCTACGAATTCATGGCGAAAGTATCAAACGACATCATCAACCACGTGCGTGGAGTAAACCGCGTTTGCTACGACATCTCCTCAAAACCACCGGCAACAATCGAGTGGGAATAATTTCACTTCAAGACTGAGAGAAAATTATTTACAAAACTCATATAATATACCGAAATAGCCTCAGCCTAATCGTTGAGGCTATTTTGTTGACTCTAAGTCTCTCGAAACCGCAACTATCATATCTCCAAAAATATAATATATTGCCATTTCCAACAATATCGAATTTTGATTTTGTCAAACCTTACTGTAATTTTACACCTATGTCTTCGTTAAAACAAGAAAAATTTCGAAAATTTAACATTTTCCACTACACCTATCATTAAAAATATCAACCATTTTATAACCGAGTTTCGCAATAAATAATTAATTTTGTAAAAATTTGGAATAAGAATGTCCGTTAACTTTGAGCAACGCCTTAACAATATCAGTGCCAAGACGCAAATGCTGATGCAACGTTATCACTATGTGGTGACGCAACGAGATGAAGCTCTTAAACGTCTTTCACATGCAAACAACGAGCTTGAATCAGCTCGCAAACGCATCGAAGAGTTAACTCGACAAGTAGAATATCTGCGCATGGCCTCGGCACTTGAAGTTGTTGACGGCGACATTGAGCAAAGTCGGAAATTTTTATCCGAATTAGTGTGGGAAATCGATAAATGTATCAATCAGCTGAGTGAGTGACCCGATTTCGGAATACCTTACCCCAAAAACATCAATTGACATCGAATAATTTAATCAACTGATTGCTACAATGAAAGATAAATTAAATATCACGATACGTATCGCCGAATTGCCTCCTTTTGCAATGCAAATCGACCGCAACGATGAGGAAGCAATTAGGAATGCTGAATATCAAGTAAATAAATTGTGGAATATCTGGCGCCAACGATACACAAACAATACCTCAACTGAGGTGCTCGGAATGGTGGCCTTTCAATTTGCAAAATTGTTTACTATCCTCAACATGCAGTCGGAAGAGACGATGGATATGCTCGACAAATTCGAACATCAACTCGACGACCTGCTTATCGGCATAGACTCCAACAACGCCAATGGTGAAGTTGGTATAACCGACAACAAAAGCTCACAATAGCTATTGTTAAAAAACATTCGCATATTTACAAGCTACGCTTCGTGATAATGAGATAGACAACAAGTTTTATTATTAACCTTCCCGCACCTTCATATTTGCTCGTTCTGCCGGGTCGTTTCCCATCTACCGGCTTTGCGACATGACATGATGAGTGCGATTTTTATTTATACACGATACAGATAATGGATATAATTTATTACATTCTCGCTGCTGTCGCCGGCATAGCCTTAGGGTATGTTATCACCGTCGCAGTTCAAAAGTCGTTGGCTCGCAATCGCGCCAAGACTATCATAGATGATGCCAAACGAGAAGCTGAAGTCCTAAAAAAGAACAAGGTACTGGAAGCTCGCGAAGAAGAACTCAAAATCAAAGCTGAAGCAGAAAAGCAAGCTAACCAACGATTCTCTAAAATCCAATCGATGGAAGCTAAAATTAAGCAACGAGAACTCATGCTCAATCAGCAACAAAGTGAAAATCAACGCACTAAAAATGAGCTTGAGACTACTCGAATTAATCTTGAGTCACAAATCGCAGTTATTGAAAATAAAAAAGAAGAACTCGACCAACTTCGTCGCAAAGCTCAAGAAGAGCTTGAGCACATCTCAGGGCTATCATCGGAAGAAGCTAAAGAAAAATTGGTTGAATCTCTTAAAGATGAAGCCAAAACCGCAGCATCGGCCTACATTAACGATATCATGGACGAAGCTAAGATGACTGCCAACAAAGAAGCTAAACGCATCGTAGTGCAAACTATACAGCGCGTGGCAACTGAAACTGCTATAGAGAACTCTGTGACAGTGTTTCATATTGATTCCGATGAAATCAAAGGACGTATCATAGGTCGTGAAGGACGCAACATTCGCGCTCTCGAAGCTGCCACCGGTATTGAAATCATCGTCGATGACACCCCGGAAGCTATCGTTCTTTCAGGATTTGACCCGGTGCGTCGTGAGGTTGCTCGATTGGCATTGCATCAACTCGTTGCCGATGGTCGTATACACCCGGCTCGAATCGAGGAAGTTGTCAACAAAGTGCGCAAACAGATTGAAGAAGAGATTATTGAGACAGGTAAACGTACAGTTATCGACCTTGGTATTCATGGACTTCACCCCGACCTTATCCGCTTGATTGGTAAAATGAAATATCGTTCAAGCTACGGACAAAATTTGTTGCAACATGCTCGCGAAACAGCCAACCTTTGTGCCATCATGGCTTCCGAACTCGGTCTCAATCCCAAAAAGGCACGTCGTGCCGGTTTGCTTCACGACATAGGCAAAGTGCCCGATGAAGAACCGGAATTGCCACACGCATTGCTCGGCATGAAATTGGCTGAAAAGTACAAAGAGAAGCCTGAAATATGCAACGCTATCGGTGCTCACCACGACGAAATTGAACAAACCACATTGCTCGCACCCATCGTACAAGTGTGCGACGCTATTTCAGGTGCGCGTCCCGGTGCACGTCGTGAAATCGTTGAAGCTTATATCAAACGTCTAAACGACCTTGAACAACTTGCGCTCTCTTATCCCGGAGTTATCAAAACCTATGCAATTCAAGCCGGTCGCGAACTTCGCGTCATTGTTGGCGCCGACAAGATTGACGATGTTGAAACCGAACAACTATCAACTGAAATAGCTAAACGCATCCAGGACGAAATGACCTATCCCGGTCAAGTTAAAATTACCGTGATACGCGAAACCCGAGCTGTATCGTTTGCGAAATAATAACTCGTCGGTAAATCATTTTTGAATTATGTCAGACGAAAAAGAAAATAAACCGCAGTTCAATAAGGAGGTCGATGACCCTATCCTCTCAGTGACAAAAGTTGACACCAACAAGCTCCAAGAGGAAGAAGAGCCGGAGATGCCAATGTGCAATCCTTGCTGCAACCGCAACATAAAACCGCCACGCGGACAGTTGCAAAGCTACAACTACCTCGCCGACGTGCCGGGAGGATATGCCGACTCAGAATTTGTTGAAGTACTCTTCAAAAACACTCGCAAAGGTTTCTATAAAAACCCAACCGGTATAGAATTAAACATAGGCGATTGGGTGGCCGTAGAAGCGACTCCGGGACATGATATAGGTAAAGTTTCGATGGTTGGCGCTCTTGTTAAGTTACAAATGCGTAAAGCCGGCATAAAAAATGAAGCCGACATCAAACGTATTTTCCGCAACGCTCGTCCCGCCGACATGGAGAAATTTGAAGAAGCGAAAGCGCGTGAGAACGACACCATGATACGCTCTCGCAAAATCGCTGAAAGCCTTCAACTCGACATGAAAATTGGCGACGTTGAGTACCAAGGCGATGGCAATAAAGCTATTTTTTATTATATTGCCGACGAGCGTGTTGATTTCCGACAGCTAATCAAAGTGTTAGCTGAGACATTCCGAGTGCGTATTGAAATGAAGCAAATTGGAGCCCGACAAGAAGCCGGGCGCATAGGTGGTATCGGTCCGTGTGGTCGTCCTCTATGTTGCGCTACTTGGATGACCAACTTTGTATCAGTGGCTACGTCAGCCGCGCGATATCAAGACATTTCTCTTAATCCACAGAAACTTGCCGGGCAATGCGCTAAACTCAAATGTTGTCTAAACTTTGAAGTTGACGCTTATGTAGAATCTGTCAAACGACTTCCCGCAAAGGATATTAGGCTTGAAACTGCCGATGCTACATACTATCACTTCAAAGTTGACATCTTCAAACGCGAGATTACTTATTCGACTGACAAATCAATTGCTGCCAACCTTGTCACAATTGATGCCGACCGTGCGTTTGAAATCATTCGCATGAACAAAGCCGGAGAGAAACCACTTTCGCTAAAGCGTGATGGTGAAGAGGAGCAAACGACCCAAAAATACAACGACATCTTGGATCAAGACAACCTCAACCGATTTGACAACAAAAAGCGCAAAAAGAAATCGAAAGACCGACATAACCAGGCAAAACGCGAACGCGACAACCATCCGGCAGAGAACATATCAGGCGAAAACGCTCAAGATGAGACCTCTAACGGGAAGGATAGTCGGGAAAACCTCCAACGCGACAACAATCGCCGACGTCAACGCTTTTCACGCGACAACCGTCAACATCGTCACGAGAACTCCAACCGCCAGCAAAGCGAAGCTAATTCTGATGGTAGCAGAAGACGCGACAATGACTCAAACAAACGCTCTGAAAATGATGCATAAGTCAACAAATAAACACTCTCTATCAGCGCTGCTATTGTCTATAATAGTGGCGCTGATAGGCCTGTCGGGGTGCAAAATGGGACATAACGATTATAGTCATTTCCACAACATCGACATTAATGGGTGGGCTTATGGCGACACGTTAATATACAATTTTACCCCAAAAGATTCGGTCGTAACCGGTGATTTGACGTTATCTTTGCGCCATACCAACGACTATATTTACAGCAACATATTCCTTGAGGTAACACTATCCGATTCCACCTCTTCGCAATGCGACACTCTGGCAATTACCCTCGCCGACAATTTCGGAAGATGGCACGGGCGTGGCATTGGTACGGATTTTCAAATTTCCGATACAATAGCTTCAGGAATTACATTACATAAGCCGATAAATATCGCTGTTCGCCACATCATGCGCGACGACGTGCTCAAAGAAATCGAACAGATAGGAATCTCTTTTGTAGAAAATCAATCCAAAAATGAGCAACAATAATTTGATTTTGTTAAACAGCGATGAGAAAACTCGCCGCATCAATAAGGTCACTACTGAAATGATTGCGGCAGGTGTCGACATGCTCCTCATCGCCGATAATGCCAATAAATTTTACTTGACCGGTCGCGTATTCGCCGGGTGGCTTACAATAAACTCAGCCGGTATACTACGTGCTTTCGTTCGTCGTCCTATCGACCTCGAAGGAGAGGAAGTAACTTTTGTTCGCAAAGTTGAAGATGTAGCTCTCGACGGAAATGTTATCGGACTTGAAAATGCCACATTATCAGCTGCGGAATATCTACGCATCAGCGCCATGCTCAACAATCAGTCGGCTGTTGACGCATCTAACATAATGCGTAAATCAAGAGCCGTAAAAACCGACTGTGAGATAGCTCTTATATCCGAATCGGGGCAAAAACAAGATAGCGTATATCGACGAATTCCAAGCCTATACCACGATAATATGACCGACATCGACCTTCAAATAGCTATCGAATGTGAATTGCGTAAAGAAGGGTGTTTAGGGCAATTCCGCATCAGCGGCAACTCCATGGAGCTATTCATGGGGAATATCCTTGTCGGAGATAATGCCGACAACCCCACCCCCTATGATTTCGCAATGGGCGGCGCCGGCACCAACCCGTCTCTGCCGGTCGGAGCCAATGGTTCGATGATTAGACCCGGTAACTCTATAATGGTCGATGCAAACGGCAATTTCACCGGATACATGACCGATATGACACGCACATTTGCTCTTGGCGAAATTTCTGAAGAAGCAATGCGTGCTCATGCCTGTTCAATTGATATATGTAATCGCCTGGCACAAATAGGAGTCCCGGGGGCTAAAGCCTCGGCTCTCTATGAAGAAGCAATCCACATGGCTGAAGAAGCCGGACTTGCCGATTTCTTTATGGGGCATCGACAGAAAGCCGGTTTTGTAGGGCATGGTGTCGGCATAGAAATAAACGAAGCTCCGGTAATAGCTCCGCGTAGCAAAGATATTTTGTGCATAGGGCAAGTCATCGCCCTTGAACCTAAATTCGTAATTCCCGGGACAGGCGCTGTTGGCATTGAAAACACCTACGTAGTTGAGGAGTCCGGTATGAGATGCCTCACTCCCACCCCTCCGGAAATATTACCGCTATGAACATATCAGACAAGATAGATAAAGAAATATTTCATAAAATAGGAGAGGTTGCCGATGCCGAGAACCGCGAATGCTACGTGGTAGGAGGCTATGTGCGCGACCTTTTTCTAAACCGCACTTCCAAGGATATTGATTTCGTAACCGTCGGGAGTGGCATCGACTTTGCGAAAAAAGTGGCGGAAGCGCTTGGTCGCAAAGCCAAATGCAATTATTTCCCTCGTTTTGGCACCGCTCAAGTGCTAACCAAAGGTTTGGAGCTTGAATTTGTCGGCGCTCGAAAAGAATCCTATCGTTCTGATTCACGCAACCCGATTGTTGAAGACGGCACACTTGAAAACGATATCTCTCGACGCGATTTCACCATTAACGCAATGGCCATTAGTGTCCGCACTTCCGATTTCGGACGCCTCGTCGACATGTATGGAGGCATAGAGGATCTTGAAGCTAAAATCATACGCACTCCTCTCGACCCCGACGTCACTTTTTCCGACGACCCTTTGCGCATGTTTCGTGCCATAAGATTTGCATCCCAACTCCAATTTGAAATTCATCCCGACACTCTCGCGGCAATCTCTCGCAATGCCCATCGCATTACTATTTTATCGAAAGAACGCATCGAAACAGAGTTGACAAAAATAATGATGTCGTCGCAACCTTCGATTGGTTGGATATTATTGCAACAAACAGGATTACTGAAAATATTTTTCCCCGACCTTGATGCAATGTGTGGCGTAGAAGTAAAAAA
>JAFXHY010000124.1 GCA_017536215.1 Muribaculaceae bacterium
CAACTCGAAGATGATACCTTTTGAAAAACGCTTTTATTCGGGAGGCGCCAATTCAGTGAGGGGTTGGGGGGTGCGAACTCTCGGCCCAGGGGCATATGATTCACGCAATTCGGTGACCGACTTTATAAATCAGTGTGGTGATATCCGCCTGGATTTAAATATAGAGTATAGAGCCAAATTGTTTTGGGTGATAGAAGGTGCATTGTTTATTGATGCGGGAAATATCTGGACAATTCATAATTATGAAAATCAGCCGGGAGGGCAATTTCATTTTAATTCGTTCTACAAGCAGATCGCGGCGGCTTATGGTGCCGGAATACGTTTTGACTTTACATATTTCTTGTTGCGCCTTGATTTGGGTATGAAGGCACATAATCCGGCTCGAGGTCAGGAGGAATGGCCGTTGCTACACCCTAAATGGAGCCGTGATAAGACGATACATTTTTCAATTGGATATCCATTCTAAAAAAAGGATTGCGACTTAAAAGAATTCGAGCGATAAATAGATTAGTAAAGGCAGAAATATGAATAATAGGAAGAAATTGGTGATATTTGACCTTGACGGGACATTGCTAAATACGATAACCGATTTGGGCCATTCGGCGAATTATGCGCTTGAAAAGAATGGTTTCCCCACGCATCATTTGTCGTCGTACACACATTTTGTGGGGAATGGAATAACACGGTTGATAGAGCGGGTGCTGCCCGTAGAGGAGCGCGAGCAGGCAATAGTAGAGCAGTTGCGAGCGGATTTTATGTCGTATTATAATGAGCATTTGACGGCAACAACCGAGCCGTATCCCGGCATAGAGGATATGTTGCGAGATTTGCAGGCCGCAGGAGTGAAGTTGGCTGTTGCAACCAACAAGTATCAAGAGGCGGCAGCAAAGTTGATACTTCATTATTTCCCATATATAGAGTGGGCTTCAATTTCCGGACAGATAGAAGGAGTGCCGGTGAAACCAGATCCGTCGGTTATATTTAGAATATTGACGGATTGCCCAACTGCAAAGGCCGATGTCATGATGGTAGGGGATTCCGGCGTAGATATTGAGACCGCGCGTAGGGCTTGCATAGAGTCGACCGGAGTTAGCTGGGGATTTCGAGGAGTAGCGGAATTGACTGCGGCATATGCCGACTATATAATCAATGCCCCCGATGAGTTGGTGTCGATAGTAGGAGCAGACTGAGGGAATTCATAATTCATAATTCATAATTTAGAATGCAGGATTTAGAATTTAGAATTCATTATGCACAATGCACAATTCATAATTCAAAATGCATAATTGGGGCTGACGATCAGCGTGAAAGGAGGTTGATGGCAAATTCGAGAATTGTGTCAACTCCATTGAGCGCGGCTTGAGGGTCGAGGTCAATAGCGCAACCTTCAGAAGGCTCAATTCCAAATTCGGTGGTCATACTGAGCGGATCGAGCACCGGAGCAGAAGAGAAACGAATGGCCCACCCATTAGGTAGTTCAGAAGTGAATGGCATACCGGATCCCCCACCGGTTGTAGCGCCAACGATTTTTACGTTGGGAAGAGTGCGCATTATTGAGACGAGGTTGTTGGCAGCGGAGAAAGTGGAACGGTTGGTCAGAATAGCCACCGGTTTCCCCCACATAA
The DNA here is from genome assembly GCA_017536215.1 of Muribaculaceae bacterium. Classification (GTDB taxonomy): domain Bacteria; phylum Bacteroidota; class Bacteroidia; order Bacteroidales; family Muribaculaceae; genus JAGBWK01. Next base: position 1,626 of record JAFXHY010000124.1, read on the forward strand.
TACGTCCTTCTTCAGCGGGGTTGTAGAAGAATGGGTATGGCTCAGAAAAGTCGTCGTGACCGGGCCCTGTTTTGTGGCAAATGTATCCGGCGAGAGTTCGCTCAGTGATAAATCGAGCAACGATAGTTTCAACAGCAGTCAATAATCCTCCACCATTGTCGCGAATGTCGATGATAAGTCCATCGCAAGTTTTGAGGTAGTAAAGGATATGGTCAAGATTGGACTCTCCGATTGAATATGAAAGAGACGGAATGCGTATGTAGCCGATATTTTGGTTTAGAATTCCGTATGAGATATTGCCGGTCTGTCGGTAGTTGAAGTTGAAATAGTGCTCTTCGATAATGCGCTCGTTGAAGTTTTGAGGGTAGTCGCTCCACCATTTTCGATAGTAGGAAGTGTTGAAAGATGAAGATAGGTTGGTGTGTCCGTCGCGAAGTTCATTGAGCATTTCTGCGCAGACATCGAAAAGTTCTTCAGGTGTCATTTTATCGCTAATCATAGGGGAGTAGCGAGAGTAAACGTCGTTCCAATCAATTCCTTTTTCATTGAAGAAGCAATAGTGGCGGTCGAGTGTATTCCAAAGAGCCTCGAAGTTGCCTTTAGGGTTGTCGGCAAATTCGGGCATATCGTGGCAAGCAGTTGCTAAGAAAAGAGATATTATTGAGATGAAAATGAATTTTAGGCGTGTCATCAATTATCGGAGTTAATATAAGGCGGATATTATACGAGCGTTTCGGCTTATTTGTTGTCGGCGAGAAAGAGAAATCCATTCACCGGAAATGCCGACGATTAAAGAGTGGGTGTGGATGTTGGTGACTATCTTGTTTGCTTCAGAAGATAGCGAGTAGTGTCGGTAGCCTAAACGAAGCGAAGTGGAGCCAAAGTGAAGGTCGGCAGAGATGTTGTTGGAGATTGCGAAACGATTTCCGGGCCAAGCAAAGTGAATGAGATTGCTGTGGTTGCCGAGATATATTTCGTAGTAAAGTTCATCGTAATCAGGGGAGAAGAAAATACCGGCGAGAGGGATTTCGGGCTGGTAGCGAAGAGTCACGGGTAGATTGCCTATTTTAGTATTATAAGCTAAGTAGGCGGAAGCATTTACGGTCCAAGCAAATTTTGCTGAAGCCGGATTGTTGCTGTTGCGTTGGTTGTAAATACATCCGGCATCAATACCTGTAGAAGCCCCGGCGGCCAGTGTTAATCCCGGCAATATGGTCCAACGATGAAGCATTCCCCAAGAGACAGAGCCGTTGAAACGCCAAGATGTAGCGTTGTCGGCGATGTTGCGAGTACGGTCGACGGAAACCCGCGCCGAGAGTTGCATTACCCAATTTTGAGGGTCGAATTTCATTGCTTGCATGCGCTCGTAGGCAAACGCGGCAGTCGCTCCTTTGTAGGTTATAGGAGATAGGTAGCTATCGGCAATTGAAGATGCTCCCAATTCGAGCATGTAGGCAGAAGTTACGGGTCGAAGAATAGGCAAAGAGTCACCTACGATGTCGTTGCTATCGTCGATGTTGAGCGAAGATTCGGATTGAGCCCGGCAGCAAAATGCAAATAAAATTGCGAAGTGGATTAAAATCAGGCGTTTCATGTCAAAAAACCTTAGAAAAGGCGTTCTTGTCCGTTGATTTCATCACGCACTTCATCGTCGGAGCGTTCCGGTTCTTGAGCATCGACCTCGTCAACGTCGTCGGCATTGTCGGGCTGAAATTGCTCATTATTGTCTACATCGACATTTGTTTCGCGAGGTTCGAGTTCGGAGATAGAGTCGATAGGTAACGTAGTGAGACGTTTTCCTTTCGCTTTAAACGATTTAACGGCAATGAAGTCGATAGCATCGATGATTAATGGTTCACGGAAAGAGTCGGCCCCGCCAAATTTCACTTCAAATCGAGCACCAAGCTCGTCGGAAAGGATAATGAGAGAGGATGCGGGATTTTCACCGAGATATCGTTGCGTTTTCGCCGAAGGCTCGAAGGTGAAGCGCTTGAGGTAGGGGAATCCTTGGTCGGCATCGTTGAGGATGGCAGTCCACACGTGTCCCGGACGGAATTTCTCGATACGTAGAATGTTTTCGGGATAGTGGTTCCCGGCATCAAACGATGACATGTAGTATTCTCCTGATTTTAGAATAATGAGGATGGAATCGTTGCCGGCAAACTCACCGAGGTAGTTGCCACGACCATCGTAGTTGAGGCGAAGGACATCGGGGTCGAACCACACTTTTCTACCACCGAGAGTAGAAGCTCCACGTTCTTTTAGTGAGAATCGATGCACTTCGTTGCGAGTCACGATGTTTCCGCGTGATTGTTTTCCTTTGATGGCGAGTTCGCTGAAATCGACGTCGATTTGTAGAGATTTGAGACGAGGTTTCGGCTTTAGCGTCACTTTTACAATTTCGGCTTCGCCATTGGGGTTGGCACTGAACCAAGTGACACGCGAGCCGGGAGCTCCCATTGTCAAGTTGTATTCTTTGTCGCGAGTGATACCTGTAACAGCAAAGCGTTTCATGTAGAAAGTGCCACCTTTCCCATCTTGATATATAGCGTTGTATATGGTGCGCTCGTCGCCACGTTTGAAAACGTTGATGTGGATGATATTTTTGTCGACGAAAAGTTTTTCGGCAACTTTGACTACTTTGTAGCGCCCGTCGCGATAGAAAATGATTATTTCATCGATAGAAGAACAGTTGCAAACGAATTCGTCTTTTTTGAGCGCAGTGCCAATGAAGCCCTCTTCGCGGTTAATGTAAAGTTTTTCGTTGGCTTCAGCAACTTGAGCCGCCTCGATGTTGTCGAATCCACGAATGACAGTGCGACGAGGGAATGCCGCGCCGTATTTAGCTTTGATGTTTTCGAACCACTTGATGGTGTATTCGGTGATATTGTCGAGATTTTTCTTGATGTCGGCAATGCGGTCGAGATATGAAGCGATGAGGTCGTCGGCTTTCCCGGAGTCGAATTTGGTGATGCGTTTCATCTTAATCTCGAGGAGACGAGAAATATCGTCGTCGGTGATGTCGCGAGGTAGGTCGACAACAAATGGAGTGATGCGTTTGCGCACGTGTTCGATAACTTCTTCGATAGTTTCGCTTTGTTCGAATTGCTTGTCTTTGTAGATGCGTTGTTCGATGAAGATACGTTCGAGGGATGCGAAATGTAGAAGTTCTTTGACTTCGGAGAGTGTTATTTCAAGTTCTTTGCGAAGGAGCTCGCGCGAAGTGTTGACATTATGACGCAAAACGTCGCTGACACCGAGGAAGTGGGGCTTGCGGTCGGAAATGACGCAACAGTTGGGGGAAATCGACATTTCGCAATCGGTGAATGCATATAGAGCATCGATAGTGCGGTCGGACGAAGTGCCTGGGAGAAGATGCACCAAAATGAGGGCATTTTCGGCGGTGTTGTCGTCGACTTTGCGAATTTTGATTTTCCCTTTTTCGAATGCTTTAAGGATTGAATCAATTAGCGCGCCGGTGGTTCTGCCGTAGGGGATTTCGGTTATAGCGAGGGTCTTGTTGTCGAGTTTTTCGATTTTAGCACGCACTTTGACTACGCCACCACGCTCGCCGTCGTTATATCTGCTGACATCGATAAATCCGCCGGTTACGAAGTCGGGGTAAAGCGTGAAGTCTTCCCCTTTGAGGTGGGCGATAGCCGCATCGATAATTTCGTTGAAGTTGTGAGGTAGAATTTTAGAAGACAGGCCGACGGCAATACCTTCAACCCCTTGAAATAGCAGTAGGGGGAATTTAGAAGGTAAAACGACGGGTTCTTTTTTTCGGCCGTCGTAGGACAACGTCCATTCGGTGATTTTTGGATTGTAGAGGGTTTCGAGCGCAAATTGCGAAAGTCGGGCTTCGATGTAACGGCCTGCCGCAGCCGAAGCGCCGGTCAAGATATTACCCCAGTTACCCTGAGTTTCGACCAAGAGGTCCTTTTGTCCGAGTTGTACGAGGGCATCGTTGATAGACGCGTCACCGTGGGGGTGATATTGCATAGTGTTACCCACGATGTTGGCAACTTTAATGAAGCGGCCGTCGTCGAGGGTTTTCATAGAGTGCAGAATGCGTCGTTGTACCGGTTTAAGCCCGTCCTCAATATGAGGCACTGCTCGCTCGAGAATAACGTAGGAAGCGTAGTCGAGGAACCAATTTCGGAACATTCCGCGAAGATGGTGTTTGACAACTCCGTCGGAGGCTTCTTCGTAGGGCTTTTGTGCATCGGGTTGAGGATTCAACTCCTCATCTTCATGGTCGGTAGGTATTGTAGGTATATCGCTCATTGTTAATTCGGCATTTGTAGCAAAATTACAAAAAAATGCCGAAAAATCAAAGTCAGATATGTAAAAACGGTATTTCCTTAAATTTCGGGGAACAGGTCGCCAAAAATTCGGTCGGTAGCGCCAATGTTGTCGGCGATATATTGCCCTGCAACTTTACCGGCATTAGCACGGAAAGCGTCGTCGGATAGGAGTTGATCAAGAATTGCTAAGGTAGAGTCGGAGTCTTTGACGGTGAAAGCGCCTTTTAGGGCAATCAAGTCGTGAGCTTCTTTGAATTTATGGTATTTCGGGCCGAATACTACGGGGATGCCGTAGACTGCTGCTTCGTTGATGTTGTGAATACCGGCTCCGAAGCCACCACCAATGTAGGCGACGGAAGCGTAGCGATAGAGTGTTGAAAGTTTTCCGAAGCAGTCAACGATTATGCCGCGCACGTTGTCGGGAGCTTTGCCGTTGTCGGTGACATATTTTTCCCATTGTGAGTAGGGTATCACGTTGCCGTCGATAGCATTGCATAAGGCGTCGACGCGTGTTTTATTGAACTCGTGGGGTGCGATGATGAATTTCAAATCTTTGTGGGAGTTGAGCCAAGGGATATAGTTGACTTCATCGTCGTTCCAGCTGCTTCCGAATATAATAAACGAACGGAGAGCGTCGCCGCAATTTATGTCGCAAGTGGTAGCCATAACGTCAGTGACGCGGTCGAAACGCGTGTCTCCGGCAACGACTGTGTTGTCGATGCCTATGCCGGCAAGAAGTTTGCGAGAGTTTTCGTCCTGAAGGTATATTCGGTTGAAGCATTTAAGCATATTCCGGAAAGTTCCTCCGTTTCGTTTAAAGAAAATCTGGTTTGGGCGGAAGATTGCCGAAATGATGTAGGTGGGGATTGCAGCTTTTTTGAGTTGTTGCAGATAGTTGCCCCAAAATTCATATTTAATGAATATAGCCATTGATGGGCGCACGGTGTCAATAAATCGACGAGCATTGCCCGGAGTGTCGAATGGCAGATATACCACGGCATCGACGTGCGGATAGTTTTTGCGCACTTCGTATCCCGACGGAGAAAAAAAGGAGAGAAGAATCTTTTTATCGGGGAGTTGTCGACGTATACGCTCGATTAGCGGACGTCCTTGCTCGAATTCGCCTAAAGAAGAGGCATGTATCCATATAGCACCCCCTTGGTCGATTTTAGAGTTGTGAAGGTGCTGGAATGTAGCTTTTTGTCCGATGAGCATCTTTTAGCTTTGGGGTTGGAGATAGAG
>JAFXHY010000125.1 GCA_017536215.1 Muribaculaceae bacterium
ACTTATTTGCTTCAGTAGCTCAGTTGGTTAGAGCACCTGACTGTTAATCAGGGGGTCGTTGGTTCAAGCCCATCCTGAAGCGCAAAAGAGATGTCGAATTTTCGGCATCTCTTTTTTTGTCTACCCTGCCTCATCCCGAACATCCCACCGCATCAGCCTATGGAGTGAGTGTCTCCGCGCCCTCACATCGTCCGAAGGACGAGTCGCGTCAGCGAAATAAACCTTTAGCTCGACGAGGCTTGACTGAGTCAATAACCGGGGGTTGAGCAAAGCGAACCCCCCGGACAGAATGACATACACACAAAATCGTCTGCAAAGACGAGAACCCCCACCGCGTCAGCCCTATGGAGCGAGGGTGCTCCTGCCCCTCACAATCCTCCACCTCAAATCACCATCTCCCCCTATTTATTTCCCCTTTGTTACTTTTTTAATACGATATTTGCTTTCATTTTCCCCTTTTTTCTTAAATTTGTACCATTAATTTTGACTCCGCGTCTTCTCGACTTTAATTTTTTATGATTGAACGTATTATTATTATCGACAACGTTGACCCCGTTTGCTTTTATGGTGTAAACAATTGCAACATGCAGTTGATTAAAAACCTATTCCCAAAACTAAGACTCGCGGCACGTGGTTCGGTCATAAAAGTTATTGGCGACGACAAAGAAACGTCAGAATTCGAAGCTAAAATCAAAGAACTCGAAGCCTACTGCGTTAAGTTCAACAAACTTTCCGAGGACGTTATTCTCGACATCGTCAAAGGGGAACAACCCAAAGAGCTAAAAATGGACGACGTCATTATCTACGGTATTAATGGCAAACCAATCAGCGGACGCACCCCCAATCAGCAACGTCTCGTCGAAACTTTCATCAAAAACGACCTTACTTTTGCCCTCGGCCCCGCCGGCACAGGTAAAACTTACGTCGCTATCGCACTTGCAGTCAGAGCTTTGAAAAATAAAGAGGTCAGAAAAATCATTCTTTCTCGCCCTGCCGTTGAAGCCGGCGAAAAGCTCGGGTTTCTACCCGGCGACATGAAGGACAAAATCGACCCATATTTGCAACCGCTCTACGATGCCCTCGAGGACATGATTCCGGCTATCAAACTTAAAGAATACATGGAAACCAAAGTTATTCAAATTGCACCTTTGGCTTTCATGCGTGGTCGCACTCTCAACGATGCCGTTATCGTGCTCGATGAAGCTCAAAACACAACTACCCACCAGATTAAAATGTTCCTTACCCGATTGGGTATGAACGCCAAAATGATAATCACGGGCGACACGTCTCAAATCGACCTCCCTCGTTCCACTCAATCAGGACTCGTGCAAGCACTTCGGATTCTCGATGGTGTCGACGGCATCGGAAAAGTGGAATTCGGCAAAAAGGATATCGTGCGACACCACTTGGTGCAACGCATCGTTGAAGCCTACGAACGCTACGACAACTCGCTCAAAGAACTCAAAGCCGACAACAACTCCGCCGACACAAGTTCTCAATCTATCGATAATAATTAATTCATAAATATATTTATAATCTGACTTTTATGGACAATACTCTTTTGACTACCGACTTTCAATTTCCGGGACAAACCGCTGTTTATCATGGCAAGGTGCGCGACGTCTACACTATCAACGACGACATTATGGTCATGATTGCCACCGACCGAATTTCGGCTTTCGACGTTATTCTTCCTAAAGGAATACCCTATAAAGGTCAAGTTCTAAACCAAATCGCTGAAACATTCCTCGACGCCACTGCCGACATCGTTCCGAACTGGAAAATTGCGTCTCCCGACCCAATGGTTACGGTTGGCTACAAATGTGAAGGTTTCCGTGTGGAAATGATTATTCGTGGCTACCTCACAGGCTCTGCTTGGCGCGAATACCAAGCCGGTTGTCGTGAAATCTGTGGCGTTAAACTACCCGAGGGTATGCGCGAAAACGAACGTTTCCCCGAACCCATTATTACTCCTACTACTAAAGCCGACGAAGGCCACGACGAAAATATCTCTCGCGAAGAAATTATAGCTCAAGGAATCGTTTCTGCCGAGGACTACGAAGTCATGGAACGCTACACCCGCGCGCTTTTCGCTAAAGGTACCGAAATGGCCGCTGCTAAAGGGCTTATACTCGTCGACACTAAATACGAATTCGGCAAACGCGACGGCAAAGTTATCCTCATCGACGAGATACACACTCCCGACTCCTCTCGCTACTTCTACGCCGAAGGCTACAACGAACGTTTCGAAAAAGGTGAACCTCAACGTCAGCTCTCTAAAGAATTCGTGCGTCAATGGCTCATCGACCACAACTTCATGGGTAAAGAGGGGCAACAAGTTCCCGAAATGACTGAGGATTTCGTTAACTCTGTTACCGACCGTTACGTGGAGCTATACGAACACATCACAGGCAAACAATTCGTACGCACTCCCGATGAGCATCTCAACCAACGCATCGAAAACAACGTGCTAAACTGTCTTAAAAACATTCTTTAAGCAATCTTTTAATCTCGCATACTAATGGGCGATGCTGCCGAACGTATAAACCCCTATTCCGGCGACGAAAGAAACAAAACTCAACAGGTCGAAGCGATGTTTGATTCCATCGCTCCGGCCTACGACTTTATGAACGCCGCAATGAGCTTCGGGCTGCATCGTCGTTGGCTGCGAAAAGCTATAAAAAAAGCGGCAATCGATTCCCCAACTAAAATTTTGGACGTCGCTACCGGCACCGCCGATGTTGCTATCGCTCTTAGCCAACGTCTCCCTGATGCCCACATCACCGGCATCGACCTCTCGGAAGGTATGCTCGCCATTGGACGCAAAAAGGTCAACAAAGCGGGTCTCAATCAAAGCATAGATTTACTTCAAGCCGACTGCCTAAACCTCCCATTCCCCGACAACTCTTTCGACTGCATCACGGTTGCATATGGTGTACGCAACTTCGAACACCTTCTCGAAGGATACAAAGAAATGACTCGAGTTCTTCGCAATGGCGGTCGTATTATCGTCATCGAACTTTCAACTCCACGCTCTCCGTTGGTCAAACCTTTCTACAAATTCTACACTCGCTACATAATTCCTCTCGTCGGACGTATCGTATCTAAAGACGTGCGAGCCTACAGCTACCTGCCCGAGTCTATTGCCGCTGTGGCACAAGGCAACGCCATGACCGACTTAATGGAAAAAGCCGGGTTACACAACGCTTCATTCCATCCTCTCTCATTCGGAGTATGTACTATCTACACCGCCTCTAAATAGCTTCAAGCAATCCCTATCCTTGTTGGTGAAAAAATTGGTAAAAATATCTAAACACATTTTTTTATCTTAAATTTTACGTATCTTTACAATGTAATTTTTGCACATCCCGGCAATTTTTGCGCAACTTTATTTTTATCAGAGATTTGCAACATTCAATAACTATTTTTACACGCATCCTTAAACTCTATTAACCGAATCATTGTTGCAAATTCAAACATTTAACGTATCAACTTTTTTTATAATATGACTAAAGAGCCAAAATACATGACCGCCGACGAAGCTGTCAAATTCGTAAAAAGTGGTGACCATGTTTTCGTACAAGGCAGTTGCTCCATCCCTGAAGCGCTTATTGCCGCTTTAGCCAAACGCGGGAACGAACTTTCCGACGTCACTCTATATAATGCTTTCGCTTTAGCGCGAAGAGTTTCACCATTATGCAAACCGGAACTTAAAGACGCTTTCCATATCGACTCTTTCTTCGTGTCAAATGCTGTGCGTGGTTGGGTCAATGAAGGATACGCAACTACGACTCCCCGTTTCTTCGGGCAAGTACCTATTTTATTCCGCGATGGCACAATCAAACTTGACATCGCATTCATCAACTGCTCTTTGCCCGATGAAAATGGATACGTCTCGCTCGGTGTCTCTGCTGATATAACGCCTGCAGCTGTTGAATGCGCGAAATTTATCATAGCACAAATCAACCCTATGATGCCTTTCACATATGGCGACTCCGTGATTCACACTTCTAAAATTGACGTCCTCGTGAAAGTAAACGACCCTTTAGCCGAAACTCCCGACATTGAGCCTACGGAAGATGAAATTGCTATCGGACGATACATCGCTGAACAAATCAAGGACGGGTCTACCCTTCAAATCGGAGTTGGCGCAATTCCCAACGCAGTGCTACACGCGCTACACTCTCATAAACACCTTGGCATTCACACCGAAGCCATGACCAACGGTATGGTCGACCTTATTAATCGTGGAATTGTCGACAACTCTACAAAAAAAATATGCCCCGGGCAATCGGTCGCTTCTTTAGCTTTAGGCACCAGAAAGCTATACGACTTCCTCGACCACAACCGCGACATAGTTTTCCGCGACATTGCTTGGGTTAACGACCCTTTCATAATCGCCCAAAACAAAGACATGGTTGCGATAAACTCTTGTCTCGAAATAGATTTATCAGGGCAAATTTGCGCCGACTCTATCGGCACTCGCATTTTCTCTGGAGTCGGCGGACAACACGACTTTGTCTACGGGACTTCTCGTAGCCACGGCGGACAATCTTTCATCGCTATGCTTTCCACAACTTCTAAAGGGGAAAGTAAAATCCGACCCACTTTAAAACCGGGGGCCGGGGTCGTTACAACTCGATTCCAAACTAATTGGGTAGTTACCGAATACGGAGCCGTTAACTTGCGCGGACGAAACATGATTGACCGTGCAAGAATGCTTATTTCAATCGCAGCTCCTCAATTCCGAGAAGAACTCGACAGAGAAGCTTTCAACATGCTCGGTTATGCCTACCGAAAATGGAAATAGCGACTACATCTACTCCGACCACAAAGCCCTATTGTCCACATAATCAAAAATAAAATAACAAATATGCCTCAGATAATTCTGAGGCATATTTGTTATTTAACCCTCTTTTGAGGTAATCTTCGCTTATAAAAAAAGGGCAAGCTTACTACATCGCGCCGCTACAACCGCCCTACCGTTGCTTCGATCAAGACCTGGCGGAGTTCAGGGGGAGCATGCCG
>JAFXHY010000126.1 GCA_017536215.1 Muribaculaceae bacterium
AGCTCCAGCTCTTTTATGAGTTTTATCTGTTGCTTGCTATATTTCATTCGTTTTCTTAATCGGTCGATAGCAAACTCAGGATCATCGGGAAGCAATGGTTTGAACGGAATTTTAAAAAAAGAGTGCATCGTCACTCCTCCTACATTCACCGCTGCAATTCCGGTTGGAGCAAGTACTACATGCTTTTTCGTTGTATTGCGAGTGATATATTTTAGGAATGTCGACTTTCCCGTCCCTGCTCGTCCGGTCATAAACACCGGATGATTCGTATGGCGGATTAATCTCCATATATCCTGAAACTCAGGATTGTCAAGGTCTATATTATTCAATTCAGGCTCCATTGCCTTTTTCTTTGTTATTTGCGCTTATCGCTCAAATTACTATTGAATAGAGTGGTTCTATATAGTGATATTTTTTATGCGATAGCGAAGCAAACACTCTTTGGAATGTTTGCTTCGCTTATTATTTTATAATACTATGTGGTTAGTGGTTAAAATTTAAACCCTACGCTAATCACAATATTATTGTTGCTTGTTGAATATTCCGCTGCCGGATTGTATACCCAACCCAAATTATCCTCAAACGATGAGAAGGGTGAGTATTGACTTTTGCGATATTTGTTCACATACGCCAAATCGGCATAAAATCCTTTATTTCTATATCCCAAACCGCAAGTAATATAGCGTGTTGATGTATCAAAACTATATGCCGGATTGCATCCTGTGGTATATACTTCAATATCTCCATCTTCCACTGCACTTTCTACTGCCGAGGTGCTTTGTGAGAATCCGGCACGCACACTGAATTGAGGTGTCAAACGATACTCCGCTCCTACTCGCATTGTGTGTTGAGGTTTGAAATAATCTTTGATTTCCAATGTCGCATCTTCATATTCATTGCCATCCCAATCACTTATGCGCATATTATCATAGGCTGCATATTCATAGTCGGCCGACAAGATAAAGCGTCCGCCCACTACTCCTGCTGCCGATAATATCATCTTCCACGGAGTGCGCATTTTCCAATCATATTCTGCAAAATTGGTATATGCTGTTCCATCGGGAATATTTGAAGAATAACTATAATCTACAAATGACTCATATGCATCAGTCATGCTATAATACGTGGGAGTGTGAAATGCGACACCGAAACGCAGTTCATTTATAGGCTTAACAATTGCGCCAATCTTGAAATTAAATCCGGCGCCGTCTACTCTGCGAAGATTACTTAGCGCATAGTAGGCATTGCCATTTTCTGTCTTATTGCCCATTCCCTCATTTTTAGCTATGCGCGCATTTTGGAGTTCCTCATCGTAGAAAGTTTCCTCTTTCATTTCAAGGTCGGTGATTCCGAAGCCGATACCCCAATACACCATATTCATGATATTGCCACCAAAATTGATAGCATACTCATCAACATATCCGCGTTGACGCACCGCAAATTCCGAATTGCCGGTCGTTTGGTTTTCATCAAACAATCCGTTGTACTCACTCAAACCTCCTACCGGATTGATTAAATATGAGTTAAATCCAAGTATACTCAACCAATCAGCATTGGAATTGTAGTATGGATCATACGAGGTTGTTTGTCCAAGTGTTTCCGGAGAATAGCCATAAGCACGATTAGCGATATAATTGGACATTGATGTCCCGAGATTTCCAAATCCTCCGCGATATGCTCTGTCATATGAAACTACACGACCATACGATACACCCCATTGAAAATAAGGCATTACATCGTTATCCATTTTAACAGCTCCGATATACCCGAAGTTAGGACAATATACATGGGTCTTTTCTGTGGTTTGACCTCCAACATCCGACCTGCTCATATCTATATCCATCGTGACTCCGATTTCACTCGAACGATACACTCCGATACCGCCGGGGTTCTGATTTAGGGTCGACAAATCGCCACCCAATGCTCCAAACGCTCCTCCCATCGACATAAATCGAGCGGTTCCGCGCAAATCACTTTGCGACAAATCATATGCTTGAAATGCGCCTTGGGCAAGCGCTCCTATTGGTAACGCTGCGGCTACAATAGCCATTACTAATTTTTTCATATATTGTTTTTAAGTTTGATTGCAATCCTAAACTAATTTTATAATCAACCGAAATCTACATCTATTTATCGTCGACCGCCGCGACCGCCTCCGCCGCCACTACGACCTCCACCGCCGCCAAATCCTCCTCGGCTACCTCCCGACGACCGGGGTGTGCTATAGCTCGGGCTACTCGAACGGCTGTTATTATTATTGATAGCACTACCGCGACCTCCCGACCGGCTTCCGCCTGAGCTGACACCGGAGTTGCGAGTCCCACTATTGCCACTTCCATAACGACTACCCGAGGGACGAGTACCTCCATTATAGTTCGGCGACGGACGTGTATCTCCAAGTGAGCTGACATTACCTACTGTCGACGGACGTCCGGTTGCGCTTCCTCGGTGACCGCCATTTGAATGGTTATTAATTCCGCTGCCACCTCCGCGATAGCCTCCGGTTGAATGGTGATTGGCCATATTCCCTCCGGGGTAATGGGGACGGTGTGCTCCGGGCGATACCGGAGGATGTGGGTGATGTGGATGATGTGGGTAATGCGGTCCGGGATACCAACTTGGTCCCCATCCCGGTCCCCAATACGGATCCCAATAGGGGTCCCAGCCCCATGCCCATGAATAGTAGGGTGAATACCACCCATAGCCATAGTACCATGAATTCCACCTCCAGCTATTCCAATAGCTATAGGGGCTATAATATGGGGAATAATAAGGGGTATCGGCAAAAATATAAATTTGTGCCGGTTGAGTCGTTTCATAATATTCAATCAGAGCTTGATCGTCAGAACCGCTAACGATTGTCGGATTTGAAAATCGCTCGATATTGCGAGTATTGGCAAATGGATCTCTATATAGCGAATCCACTGAAATACTATCAACGCCTTGATAACGTCGATTATACTCATCTACGTCGCGCATATTACCGGTATTGACCGTATACAAATCCGAACCCGGAATATTCTGCGCTGACACCGGATAAGCATTCCCCTGTTGGTCTACTATATATACAGTACCATCCGACGCTGTCACATACTGATATTGTGATGATGTTGAAGCATTTGAATTGACTGCTTTTACTTCCTTTTTCAAATCTTCAACCTTCTTTTTGGTGTCTTTCGACGAATCGTAGTAGATATCATCGTCGTAATAGCTTTGAGCTATTGCCGACGTTGAGGCCATTCCGCCTACCAATAATGCTATTAAAAGCGTTTTGTAAAGTCCCATGTTGTGGATTTATAGAGGTTTATAATCCTTTTTTTAATTTTGTTGTTGATTGCCTATTGCTCGACAACCTTTCTTTTTTATTAGACAATATGCTTGCCACAAAGTTTAACTTGTAATTTCGTAATAACAGTTAAATCTAAAATAAACTCTGTTTCTCGACTTATTGAGCAAGCTACCAATCTTGTCTAAATTACAAATTTAATGATTATATTTGGCATTCCAACAACATCGAATCCTAAAAATAATTAAACACCCTACTAATGACTTCTTAGCCCCTTATTTTGCCTATCTATCTACACAAAGTGAGGACATTTCTGCCCTCACTAACACCATTCTCATTAATCCATGAATATTTAATTAATTCACGTTTTCCTTAGGGCGCAGTTCATAGGCACTTATTGCCAGCGTAAAGCCCCAATAGATAAAGGCTAAGGAGGTCAAGAAGCTAACCATCACCGCATCTTGATAATATCCCGCTTCAAGAAAAAAGTATCCCAACAACATCATCAAGACTCCATTTATCAACTTCACCCACCAATATTTTCCTTCACGGCGACTAAATCCGCTAAACAAAGCCCCTATTCCCCAATAAATGAATAGGAACGCAAGCACATAGGGGAATACTACTTCCGACAACAACACACTGCGTACAAGCATAAACCCGATAAATATATCAAGGATGCCGCCGGCAAGCCACCAACCCCATCCGCGCGGACGATTTGCTCCTGCCGACACACATAGTTGAACTACTCCGATTATCAACACCATCCAACCAAACATCTGAGAAGCAATCGCATAGCCCGACATGGGTAGTAGCCAATATGTAAATCCACCTATCACAAACAACACCCCTACACAGAGTATTAACCACCATAAACGCGTATGGCCAAACTGATTTAATTTCAAAGTCTCCATAATATTTCCCAATTTTATTGAACAAATAGTTAATTAGATATTCCGAATTCGGAATATTTCTCTCTATTAACATTTAAATTCACTAATTTGTTTTGAATTCTTAACGCAAATTTATAATGACGACATTCCGACAATGCGTCAAATTCATACTTTCCCCACCTTTTTCACTACTGTCGCTATTCTTCCGGATTCTACGCCCATTCTTCGTGCCGAGAAAAATCGCTCATCGCAGCGACTACACTCTTCTACCACGTTTATTTTCGATTTCGCAATGCCGATTCTCCCCAAACAATCAACCGCAGCTCGTCGCAAATCCACATGCGGTTTCTCCCTCTCTCCTACTTCAATCACACAATCACCCATGCGCTCTTCAAATCTTCGAGCAAAATCCTCATCTACTTCATAGCAATCGCCACATATACATGGGCCTATCGCTACCCTGATTTCTTGCAATTCTGCTCCCAAAACGGTCATTGCGGTCACTGTTGACTCAATTATTCCCCCATACAATCCTCGCCATCCTCCATGCGCAACCCCCACTATGCCATGCTTGCTATCATTGAACACAATAGGCAAACAGTCGGCAGTATTTACTACCAACGCCACATCATCTCTACTTGTGACCATCCCGTCAACTTCCTCTAAATCAGGAATCTCCTCCCCGATAATAACAACATTGACCGAGTGGGTCTGTCGAGGTATCAACAACCTATCGACTGCCACTTCGGTCAATTTAGCTAATTCACTGCGACACTGCGATATATGCGTCGCATCATCGCCTGTATAATGACAAACATTAAAACCTGAGTATGGATTGGGGGCATCCAACTGCGACACATTGCCACGCATCGTGCTGAATGCAACAATTCTATCTCCTACTTCAAGCTTCAGTATTTCCATCATCTTCATCCGCGACTTCGGAGTCATCGGTAGAGACATCTTCGTCGCCGTATTCCCATCCGATTTCATCCCAATCCTCTTCTTCGAAGAAATCATCATCGTCGATAGGTGTCGGCTCAAAGATAAACTCATCTTCTTCCTGCACACGGTGACGAATATCAAGCGGACGATGAGTGATAGGCATCGGCTCTATGCGATTTCTATCGTCGATTATTGCCGACCACAACACATCCTTCAGTTCCACCAATCCTTGTCCGGTCACCGATGATATAAACACCGTAGGCAACTCATCAGGTAGAGTCTTCGATATCTCCTCAATAAGCTCTTCGTCAAGCATATCGCTCTTCGTAACCGCCAATACACGGGGTTTATCTGCCAACTGTGGATTAAACTGCTCTACCTCTCTTACCAATACTCGGTATTGCTCTGTGATATCATCCGCATCGGCCGGTACCATAAACAATAGCACTGCATTACGCTCTATATGGCGCAAAAATCGCAATCCGAGTCCTCTTCCTTCACTTGCACCCTCTATAATACCGGGGATATCAGCCATAACAAACGAGCGACCACCTCGATACGCTACGATTCCGAGCTGCGGTTCCATCGTTGTAAAAGGATAGTCGGCTATCTTCGGTCGAGCCTCCGACACCGACGACAATAATGTCGATTTTCCGGCATTCGGGAACCCAACCAACCCGACATCACCAAGCAATTTGAGTTCCAAAACCACACTCTTTTCTATCGCCGGTTCGCCCGGTTGGGCATAGCGAGGGGTGCGATTAGTTGCCGACTTGAAGTGCCAATTACCAAGACCGCCACGACCACCGCGCAACAATTTGATTTCTTGACCATCTTCTGTCACCTCGCAGAGATATTCTCCGCTATCGGCATCATAGACAACAGTTCCGCAGGGCACTGTTATCACTACGTCTTCCCCATCTTTCCCAAAACTACGACCGCCCGAACCACTCTGTCCGTTGCCGGCATAGATATGCCTACGATAACGCAACGGCAACAGCGTCCACATGTTGCGGTCTCCTTTCAATATAATATGACCTCCACGACCGCCATCACCGCCGTCCGGGCCTCCTTTGGGCACATATTTTGCTCGATAAAAATGGCGTGAGCCGGCTCCTCCTTTTCCCGACCGGCACAATATTTTTACATAGTCTATGAAATTCGATTCCGCCATAAAACTTCTTTATTTAAAGAGATTAAAAATCCCTATTCTACAATTTAATATCTATCTCAATGGTGGGTCTTAATATCTAAAGCCTATTTGGCTTTCCCTCCGTGATATTTCATGATTTCAGCTGCATGACGGAAATCTGACGGCGTACCCACATCTATCCACGTACCGTTTATAGGGAAATACACTACCTTAAATCCTTTCGACAATGCTTCTTCTATGAAATCAGTTGCATCATATCGTCTATCCGATGGCACTATCTGTGCCACTTCTTTCGTCGTCATATATATTCCACCATTTGCATACAACGAATAGGTCGGCTTCTCTTCCAACGAAGTTATACAACTGCCCTCTGTTGATAATATAGCATACGGCACTGAAACTGTATACGGGATTGCGGCTACTGTGATATCCGCACCCTCTTGCTGGTGATGCATATACATCTCTTCAAGCGATATATCCGTCAACAAATCGGAATTCATAACCAACAATGTGTCATTTTTAAGCATAGGCATTGCATCGGCAAGCGCACCGATAGTGCCTCGCGGCTGCTCCTCGCGTATTGTTTCCACTTGAATTCCGGCTACCGGTTGGGCAAAATGCGCATCAAGTTGTTCTGCTAAATATGCCGTACTTACAACGACATTATCCACTCCCACCGATGCCAAAGCTTCGATATTATAGTCGATTATCGCTTTCCCTTCGATTGTAAGCAACGGCTTGGGGGTCGTAAGCGTCATCGGCCGCAATCTTTCCCCTTTACCACCTGCCATTATCAATGCACTTATCGGCAACAGCGACTTCACCTTTTTCAAATCCAATATCTCAACAAGGCGACCCGCTTCATCCACCACAGGCAACAATCTGATTCCCTGATTTCTAACCTCCTTTATGTAGCCTACATCTACTTTATTTCGGCACACCGAGCGAAATTTCACGTTCATCACCTTGTCGACTTTATCACTAAAGTCGACCCCACGCAATATCGCTCTTCGGATATCTCCATCGGTTATCGTACCTACCGGACGATTTTCGCTGTCCACTACAACGAGAGTCATTGCATCTCCCGACAAGAGATTCAATCCTTCAACCGCCGATTTGATTTCCGCTGTCGATTTTATAATATGTCGTTCTATCTTTTGCATTTCTTTGACAAATTTACAACTTTTTCCCCGTTTAGGAAAATATTGACAACATAGTCATTTACAACTGCTTGCCGAGCAAATGCTCTGCCACCAATAAATCTACCGGAGCATCTATATCTACCGACCGCTCTGCCGGCATTACATAGGGGACTCTACGAGGAAAGCTCCCGAGAGTCATCTTTCTGATACTCTGCGGATTAATCACATATACCGCACCATTATACTCATACACCGGTGGCACATCTTGTCTACGAGTGTATTGTCCATCCCCCTTACTGATTTTTAAATATCCTGTCTCATCGGTTTCAAAACAGTTATAATAAGGATTGCAACGAGCCTCTGCTACGCTTACCACCATATCTATATCAGGCGTAAACATTGACATTGCGCCCAATATATCTTCTGCCACTCGAAGAGGCGACGTTGGTTGTAGCAATACTATGGCATCATATCCTATGCCTTGATTATCAGCCCAGTCCATAGCGTCAAGTATCACCTCTCGCGAACCCGCAGTATCTGTTGCCAATGCTGCCGGTCGACGATATGCCACAGGCAATCCACATCGCTCTGCCACAGTCACTATCTCCTCTGAATCGGTCGACAATATAATATGGTCGATAGGCGCAACCTTAAGTGCCGCCTGTATAGTGTAATCAATAAGCGGGCGCCCTGCCAACTCTACTATATTTTTCTTTGGAATTCCTTTACTTCCGCCTCGAGCCGGAATTATTATCAATGGTGTCATATATCATAAAATTTCTTCGGCAAAAGCTGTGTTATGTCACAATTCACCAATCTATCTACTATCATATCCACCGTGCCCTCTTGCTGATAGGGGTTTGGTGTCGTCTTGGCCCTAAATTTAACCTCTTCAGATAACGCTTGCGTTATTGCTTCATCGATAGAGTCTGCATCATCGCTACAATGTATCACTGCCTGCGATACGGTGCGTCCCTGTTGACGTATTCCGATATTCACAACCGGAACTCCCGCCGACGGCACTTCCACTACTCCACTCGATGAGTTACCAACTACTGCCGACACATATTGCAATGCCGAGCGATAGCGCAATGCCCCCAATGATGGCACAGCAAGCACCTCTTCGCCTCGACGTTGCGCATAAATCTCTATCATCGCAATTATCTCAGCACTATTAGGGTCATTATTGGGATAAGTAATTATTACTTTGCAGTCTTTATGCCTGTCCAATGCTTCCAACAACGCACCAAATCGCTCAGCCGGCGCCACTTTATCATTTGTTGCCGGGTGATATGTAACCAATATGGTTCTCTTATCAAAACTAAAGCCCAAAGAACGCTCCAACTCATCTCGGTCAAGCATTTCGGCATGCGTCATATTCCACACTCCAAGCGCTCCGGTATTTGCCACATTTTCAGGCTGTTCTCCCATTGCGATAAGCCTACTGCGATGCTTTTCAGTAGTAGCAAAATGCAACGACGATAACTTACTGATAGCATGACGGATATTATCATCAATCGCGCCCATCGTTATCTCCCCGCCCGAGATGTGAGCTATCGGAATATGCAACATTGTTGCCGCTGAAGCCACCGCAAGCATTTCAAATCTGTCGCCAAGTAGCAACAATATATCGGGGCAAATTTCTCCCAACACTTTTGCCATGTCCGACAAATGAACGCCCATAGCCTCGGCGGTATCTACCTCCCCATCCGACTTATAACCCATTGCTACTTGCGCTATCGGTTCAAAACCATCAGCGCGTATCTCATTTATAGTCATCCCACGCGATGCATCCAGATGCATATTTGTTGCAATAATGCTCACTTTCACATCGGCGTTACCTTGCAATGCTTTCGCCACAGGCGACAATAAGCCCCAATCGGCGCGTGTCGAACTGACTATTGCTATATGTCGTTTCTTTTCCTCGTTCATCTCTTGAGCTTAACTCTGTTTTAAATACCACAAATTTAATTATTTTTTTGTGTTAATTCCTATAATTTTGTATTTTTGGTGTCATTATAATCTCAATCAAATTAACGCGTCAATAACATGACTCTTTTTTTAATAGCATTAGCTGTCCTCATCGGAGGTTACTTCATTTATGGTGTCTTTGTTGAGCGGATTTTCTCTATCGAGCCGAAGCGTTTGACTCCGGCATTAGAACACCCCGACGGCGTCGACTACGTACCTCTCCCCACTTGGAAAGTTTTCCTTATACAATTCCTAAATATCGCCGGCATTGGCCCTATTTTCGGAGCTATAATGGGGGTTATGTATGGACCGGCTGCATTCCTTTGGATTGCTCTCGGCACTATTTTCGGAGGTGCTGTCCACGACTTCATTTCTGCAATGATTTCGCTTCGAAACAACGGCAAATCATTGCCTCAGATTGTTGGAATGGAACTTGGCAAAAAAGTTCAAGCCGTAATGGGATTTTTCACCGTTTTCCTCTTGATTATGGTGGTTGCGGTTTTCGTAACTACCCCTGCCGGACTGCTTGCCAATCTCACTCCCGAACATCTCGACGCCACATTCTGGGCTGTCGTTATTTTCATCTATTACATCCTCGCAACATTGCTTCCTGTCGACAAACTTATCGGCAAGTTATACCCCATTTTCGGTTTCGCACTCCTAATCATGGCTGTCGGCATTTTAGTCTATCTCATTTTCGGCGACGTTGATAT
>JAFXHY010000127.1 GCA_017536215.1 Muribaculaceae bacterium
ACACCCACTTTCAATCCAATCCATGGGAAATTGTCCGATATAGAATGTTACCCAGAAAATAAAAAACATGAGTGCTATGAATATCGGAAATCCGAATAGTCGGTTGGTTACAAAAGCATCGATAATCTGCGTTTTTGAAACCTCCTCTTTCTCGTTTCGTTTTAATGTTTCAGCAAGTGCACCTGAAATAAAACCATATTTCTCATTTGTGACGATAGTGGGTATATCTTCGTCGGGGTGCAATTGAGCAATTTGAGCAATCGCTTTATCTCGCAAAGATTTTATTTCCTCACAATGGTCGGATGATTCAATGATTTTTTCGGCTTCACTATCTCGTTCTAAAAGTTTAATTGCAAGATAACGAGCTGAGAATCGGCTCGAAATCTGCGGGTCGGCCTTAAGATGTGATTTGATTGAGTCAATTGCATCTTCAATGTCTCGTCCAAGATTAACATGGACGTGGCGTACAATTCTATTGCGACCTTCATAAACCTCAATAATGGTATCAAATAATTTGTTTATACCCTCACCATTACGAGACACGGTTGGCACAACAGGGACACCAATCATACCTCCGAGAGTGTCAAAATCAAGCGTATCTCCGGAATTTCGAAGCTCGTCATACAAATTAAGAGCTATGACCATTGAGTGGTCCATATCGATAAGTTCGGTGGTTAAATATAGATTACGCTCAAGATTGGACGCATCGACAACATTTACAATCACGTCGGGAGTAGACTCCAACAGATGTCGACGAACATAGAGTTCTTCAGGAGAATAAGCCGAAAGAGAATATGTGCCCGGAAGGTCAACTATATTAAATTTATAGCCATTATAGCGAAAAGAACCTTGCTTAATATCAACCGTTACTCCACTATAGTTTCCAACATGTTCTTGCGCTCCGGATGCAAAATTGAAAAGTGAAGTTTTACCACAATTAGGATTTCCGATAAGCGCAATATTGATAGTACGTCCCGACGCATCAAGTTTTTGAGAAACGGCATCGATGGCATCCTCAACTACAACATCACATATTGAATCTTTTTCCGATTCGACATATTCATCAACCGGAACAACTTCAATCATTGAAGCTTCACTGCGACGCAGCGACACTTCGTAGCCCATCAATCGATATTTAACGGGGTCACGCAACGGAGCGTTAAGAACGGCAGAAATTTCACGTCCTTTCACAAGACCCATTTCCATTACACGGTGTCGAAAAGCTCCGTGCCCTAAAATTTTTATAATTACGGCCGACTGACCGGTTTCTAAATCTGATAATCTCATACAATCTATGAATGTGGATTGCCCTAAAGATTAGTGTATTAATTCAGCATTCCCATTATAATGACGCAAAGGTCTAAAAAAATCCAGTCTCCACAAAACAAAACCACTCATTATTTATATTCATTCTAAACTATAACGCTAATTTGGACACAAATTCAGCAAATTATACCTAAGAAAACACAAAATTGAGACAAGATCTATATTAAAATTTAGTTCAATTGGATTTTTTGCGCAAAAATCACGCAAACAATTTGGATATTCAAAATTAGCATTATATATTTGCGTAAAATTAACGCACCGATTTATGAACGAGCTAAAATTCTGTTATAAATATCCACATCCGGCAGTAACAGCCGATTGTGTAATTTTCGGATTTGATGGCGTAAGCATCAAGATTTTATTAATCCAACGAGGCATAGAGCCATATAAGGGGAAATGGGCATTCCCCGGAGGATTTATGAAAATCGACGAGACTGCAGAGGAATGTGCCAAACGAGAATTGGAGGAAGAAACCGGATTAAAAAATGCTTCAGTTGAGCAATTCTACACCTTTTCAGATATAAATCGCGACCCTCGCGAACGAGTAATATCAATTGCACATTACGCTCTCGTACGACTCTCCGAGGTGAAGGGTGGCGATGATGCCGCCTCAGCTAAATGGTACGCTATGAATGATATCCCATCTCTTGCTTTCGACCACGACCGCATCCTTCGAATGGCTATGAATCGGCTCAAAGAGCGTATTTGCTTCGAACCGATTGGCTTTGACCTACTCCCGGAGATTTTTACAATGACCGAATTACAAAATCTATATGAAGCGATTTTGGAAGTAAAGTTTGATCGTCGCAATTTCTATAATAAAATGCTTAAACTCGGCATTCTCACCGAGACAGAACCACGACCTGCCAATGCGCCACGCCGCATGCCAAGCAAATATCGCTTCAATGCAGAGAAATATTCTGAACTGAAACAAAAAGGATTTAGACTGGAA
Organism: Muribaculaceae bacterium; assembly: GCA_017536215.1. GTDB lineage: Bacteria > Bacteroidota > Bacteroidia > Bacteroidales > Muribaculaceae > JAGBWK01. The sequence goes on from JAFXHY010000127.1 coordinate 2,279, forward strand.
TTTTAATTTAATATTAACACACATGTACAATAGAAGATTTACACCGGAAAAAATACAAACCCTTAACCAAAACGAAATTTTTGTATTTGGCAGTAATCTTGCAGGAGCACATGGCGGCGGAGCTGCACGTATTGCAGTCAATTGTTTTGGAGCTATTTGGGGTCAAGGAGTCGGTTTGCAAGGACAATGCTATGCGATCCCAACAATGCATGGGGGAGTTGAAGCAATTCAGCCGTTTGTTGACGAATTTATTGAATTTGCAAAGCGACATACCAAACTCACGTTCTTGGTGACACGTATTGGTTGTGGCATAGCCGGATTTAAAGATAGAGATATTGCACCTCTATTTAAAGAGGCATTGAAAATAGAAAATATTATCCTTCCAAAATCTTTTGTAGATTGCATTACTAAGCATAGAATCTCTGATTATATACGTGGATGCTTAATGGCAGGTGCTGCCGGCGATGCGTTGGGCTATGAGGTGGAATTTATGAGCCGGGGAGCAATCCTTTCTCGTTTTGGGGAACAAGGAATAACTAAGTTCGCTCTCGATAGCAAAGGGAATGCTCTTATTAGCGATGACACCCAAATGACACTCTTTACTGCTAACGGTATGCTTATGGGACTGACACGTGGTTATATGCGTGGAATAGGTGGTCGCCCCGAGACATATGTCGATGGCGCATATATCGATTGGTATTACACCCAAACAAAAAATCCCAAGGCAAGACTGAAACACACATGGCTTTGCGACTTACCCGAAATGGCTAAACTTCGTGCTCCGGGAAATACATGTTTAAATGCTTGCGAAAGTATGCTACGAGGAGAACAGGTCGTTAATAAAAGCAAAGGTTGCGGAGGTATTATGCGCGTCGCTCCTATGGCACTACTTATCGCAGGATATACGTCAAGGGGTAAAACCACATATTCAATTGTAGAACTTGCAGAGGCCGGTGGAGAGATTGCCGAGTGTACACATAAACATCCCCTCGGTTTCCTGCCGGCATCATTACTCACAGTACTACTTTACAAGGTGCTTCCAATGTCGCCCAAACAAGTTCGGATGGAGATAGACCGGATCGTTGCCGAAACCTTAAATATTCTTGATACAATATACCAAGATAAATACGCAAACGAAAAGCGTTATCTTAAGGAGCTAACAGAAATAGCCGTGCGTATGGCTCATTCTGACATATCTGATGCAGATGCAATTCGCCAAATTGGCGAAGGTTGGGTTGCAGAGGAAACTTGGGCGATTGCACTCTTCTGTGCCATTCGCCATATCGATAGTGTTGAAGATGCTATTATCGCATCGGTCAACCACGACGGCGACAGCGACTCCACCGGTTCGGTCTGTGGAAATATTATGGGTGCGATTTATGGTTATGAGTATATCAAAGAGCGCAATATATTCTGCTCCAAAGATTGTAAGTTGGAAGATACACTCGAGTTATCAGAAATTATTCTTGCCATTGCCAACGACCTCTCTACGGGCTGCATTATCAGTGAGTATAACCCTATCGACACACCCGAGAAGCGACAGTGGTACGACCGCTACTGCGAGATGAAGCCTGCCGGAATCAAATGTCAATAACAGTTATAATATAATACATTAAGAAAAACACGCATCAATTACATGAGGATGAAAGCGCGTCGATTATTAAAGTTTTATTAAACTTTTAGAATTTAATACGTTATTTTGAACTATTTCCATATATTTGCAATATGGAAACAACAAGACACATATTGGTCGTCGATGATGAAGAAACATTATGCGACGCGCTTGCATTC
>JAFXHY010000128.1 GCA_017536215.1 Muribaculaceae bacterium
ATTAATCTGGAAAATATCCTCAGAAATGCTATAATTGCGGAGTGAGTCGTCGGGCGCGCTGTTCAGACCCAATTTATATTGAATTGTATTCTCAAACAACAATTTGGGATGGAACCTTTGATTAAGCCTGATATTATAAACACCTTGAATTATGGTATTAAGATTATTGTTGCCACCTTGATACCAGTTTGGAGAGTTGTAGGCTTGAGAAAATTGTATCAATCCGTCAAATTTATGCAACCAATGGCGCTTATCCACTTCAACCGCATCAACAGTATTTTTCACTTCCGATTGGTCAACAACAATCTCTTCGACTGTGATATGTGCAGTTGAGGGGTCGACAAAGGCGCGAAAACGCTTTGGCGCTTCAGGCAATGTGTTAATGTTATACTTGATGGTTGCAACATTGTCAATCATGTAACGCTGGCGATACTGCTTGTAGCGCGCCATTGCTTCTGAACGGTCGTTTACCCAATCAAGAGGGCTATAGCCCGATGCTGCCTTAGCCTCAATCTTGCTGTTTTTGAGGGTGTCGCCATACAACTTTATGTCATAACCATCATATACCATTGGGACATACGCAGTAAGAGGCAACATCAAATTGCCGACGTTGATTGTAGTGTCGATTTCCAACTTATTCGCCCCAATACTATCAGCGTGCAATCCGTCGGCCATGTTGAAATAATCGACCCATTCATCATCTTCGTCAACAGAGATGGAATCGGATGAAATTGTTGCATCAGCTACCTCCTCAACCCACTGACCATTGATAAAACGATAAGTCTTTTGAGATTGAGAATTTGCAGTCAACCCTACTAATATAAATGCGATAAGTGAAAAATATAATCGTGTAAGCATAGCATCTACCATAAAAATTGTTTGCGAATTAGGGATTAACGCTAATTTTGTTTACAAAGATAGTAAATAATATGGAAATTTCGTAACTTTGCACATCTTAAAGGAGATGAAATATCAATACTCACCCCTTTAATCATTTTTTTCAAAAAGAACAAACAACACACTGATGATAAACAAGATAACTGCACTTAAGGCTCAAATTGAGGTACTTACTGCCTCCAACGATGCAGAGGTAGAAGCATTGCGCGTAAAATATCTAAGTAAAAAAGGTGAAATTTCACTACTTTTCAACGATTTTCGCACCGTACCTGCCGACCAGAAAAAGGAAATAGGACAAGCGCTCAACGAGTTGAAAAATTTTGCTACCGAGCGCATAAATGCTTTGCGCGACGCTCTCGCCTCAACCGACACAGGGCTTGAAGGACTCGATATCACACGTACCCCCGCCCCCATGCGCCTCGGCACTCGCCATCCGCTATCATTGGTTCGCGAAGAAATCATCGCAATATTCCGTCGCCTCGGCTTCACCATCGCTGAAGGTCCGGAAATTGAAGATGACTGGCACGTGTTTGAATCGCTCAACTTTGCTGCCGACCATCCCGCTCGCGACATGCAGGACACGTTCTTCATTCAGAGCAGTCCCGAAGTGCTTCTTCGCACCCACACATCATCAGTACAAACTCGCGTGATGGAGAATTCGCAGCCACCTATTCGCATTATTTGCCCCGGCCGCGTTTATCGCAACGAAGCTATCTCTGCACGCGCCCACTGCTTCTTCCACCAAGTTGAAGCTCTCTACGTTGATAAAAACGTATCGTTTGCCGACCTACGCCAAACACTCCTTTACTTCGCTCGCGAAATGTTTGGCCCCGACACTAAAATACGTCTTCGTCCGAGCTACTTCCCCTTCACCGAGCCATCGGCCGAAATGGACATCTCATGCGACCTTTGCGGAGGTAAAGGATGCGCATTCTGCAAAGACACCGGATGGGTGGAAATCCTTGGTTGCGGTATGGTTGACCCCAATGTACTCGACGCTTGCGGCATCGATTCTAAAGAATACACCGGGTTTGCCCTCGGTATGGGTATCGAACGTATCACCAACTTGAAATACCGCGTCAAAGACTTGCGTATGTTCTCAGAAAACGATGTTCGCTTCCTCGACGAATTTATCGACGCTTAACACTCGCTAAACATTTAAGCTATGCCCGGCATGGGACAAATACTGACAGTGGGAGCCGGAGGTGCCATAGGCGCCGTGTGCCGGTTCTTTCTGCAATATTGCTTCGCCAATGCCTCCCACCGCCAATGGATTGTGGTTGCCATAAACCTTGCGGGATGCGCACTCATTGGAGTCGCCTGGGCTTTAGTCGACAAATACGGCTCATCCACATGGCTCAATCAAGGGATTATCGCCGGAATTCTCGGGGGATTCACCACCTACTCCACATTTGCATGGGATAGCTTTGACCTCGTCAGAAACGGACGCTCGCTCGAAGCCGGTCTATATGTGGCAGTGACAATAATTGGAGGATTTTTATTGTGCGCTTTAGCCTACACCGCCACCGAAAAACTACTAAAATGACACTAAAAGAAAGATATGCCGCCGTCATGGAGCGTTTCGCCGCTTCAATGCCTTCGCCTGAAACGGAGCTTCACTACGACACCCCATTTCATCTGCTCGTAGCCGTGATTCTCTCGGCGCAATGCACCGACAAGCGCGTCAACATCGTCACCCCCGCACTTTTCGAAGCTTACCCCACCGCCGAATCAATGGCAGTAGCCACCCCCGACGAGATTTTCCCCTACATAAAATCAATATCCTACCCCAACAATAAAGCGAAATCGCTCGTCGGTGCGGCACGAACCCTCGTAGAACGCTTCGACGGGGAAATCCCATCCGACATCGATGCGCTAATGGAGCTGCCGGGCGTAGGGCGCAAAACAGCCAACGTAATGCTCGCCGTGGTTTTCAACCGCGCGGCAATGGCTGTCGATACCCACGTGTTCCGTGTCAGTGAACGTATCGGGCTGACCACCGACTCCCGAAATCCGTTACAAACCGAACGTACCCTCGTAGAATATATCCCCGATAAAGATATACCGCGAGCCCACCATTGGCTGATATTGCACGGACGATACGTGTGCAAAGCACGCAAACCCGACTGCCTTAACTGCCCCATCGCCGACCTATGTAGATATTACACCCACATCGACAACAATTAACCCCACAATACCCCACCACCCATGGAATCCACATTTCTGTTCATCATAGAAGCAATCGGAACATTCGCCTTTGCCATCAGTGGCATCCGACTTGCCGCCTACAAAAATTTCGACCTCTTCGGAGCATATACCATAGGATTGGTAACCGCAATCGGAGGCGGAACCTTGCGCGACCTATTGCTCGACATACCGGTGTTTTGGATGCAAACGTGGGTATATCTCGCCATCACCGGAGCGGCATTGGGTATCGTCATTGTGTTCCGTAAGCTATTAATAAGCATGAACCGAATGCTATTCATCTTCGACACCATCGGGTTAGCACTATTCGTCGTTATAGGCATACAGAAAACGCTTGCCGTGGACTATCCAATGTGGGTAGCAATGATAATGGGAATGATAACGGGTGCTTTCGGAGGCGTGCTGCGCGACATCCTCATCAACGAAGAACCCCTCTTTTTCCGTAAAGACATCTACGCCACAGCCTGCCTCGCCGGCGGACTTGCCTACTGGGGCAGCAATATGCTTGGATGGAGCGACGTCACCTCCCAATCAATATGTGCCGTCATCGTAATCACACTCCGCATTGGCGCTCTACGCTACAATTGGTCACTACCCCAACTCCGCTACACCCCCAACCACCCGGAAAAATAACACACCCCATCCTCAAAAAAGCTTAATTTTAATAACGCCCACCCTAATCTTAAAAATCTCCACCGTGTGCGAACAAATAGTTCGCATACGCATTTTACCTTTGCATCGAAAACGAAAAAAACACATTATTTATGATAGACGAATACTACGATTACAATGATGACGATTACGGCACCAATTATGGCGAATATGAGGGGAGTTACGCACAAGATATAGAAGGATACTCCGAAGACGTGATAAATGACGCGTTCGATGGCGACCCCGACGCTTATTGGAATATTGACTAATTGCATCTCCATCCCAAAACGATTTTTAACACAAATTTAATCAATCGAAAGAAACACATTAATAAAAATCATTAACTTTACGATAATAAAACCTTTTACCCATGAACACTAACTATAATATTAAAAATTTCAGAGCCTTTGGGAATGATGGTGCGACAGTTAAAATTGCCCCAATTACAATTCTAACCGGTTGCAATAGCTCTGGTAAAAGTAGTATAACCAAATCATTATTGCTACTTGACACCTTCTTGTCAAAAGTTAAAATGGCTATAACAAGTAAATCTAACATAGACTTAGGAGAGTGTACTTTGGATTTCAATGAATATCCATTAAACCTTCTTGGACGTTTTGACAAGGTGGTAAATGTAAATTCAAATTCAAAAGAAATTGAATTCAAGTATACCTCTCAAAAAGGGTTAGATGTAGTCCTAACTTTTTACACAAAAGAATCTGATGTTCTCAATAGAGGGTATCTTAAAAAATTAGAAATTTTTAAAGACGATATAAATATTTTTTCAACAGAAGATGGTTCATTTATTTTAAATATGCAACCATTCATTGACGAGTATTTTAAAAAAACAAAAAAATATCTTACGAAAGGGATATTTACTAGTTACGATCAAGCTGAATATTGGGCAAGTCATAACGTCTCAACCGAAACTATAAATTGGGCAATAGAAAATAATTCATTCTTTCGGGTTCCTATTCTTGAAAAAATTGGGCATCTTAGACGTAATAATTTTCAAGAAGAGATTAATGCTATATATTCAAGCAAATATACACAAATCGAAGGTTTAGAGGTTCTACTAAATAGATTATCTCTCGTTTTTTTTAATTCGGATTGTGAAACTTTTGCCGAATTCTTCAATAGTAGAGAGAAATTATGGCTATCACAAATTTCTCATGAAGAAATTTTAAGAGATGAAGATAAAAGGCTTCAAGTGCCTATGCTTTGGTCTAGCATAGACATAAACTACTGTAAAACAGACAAATTTATTGAAACGCTTTTAGATCTAATTGCAAAGGGAAATCCCAAAGTAATTGATTTATTAAACAACACAAAATTCCGTTTCCCAAATCTATTGACTACTCTAAATTATATTGGGCATATAATTGACATTTCTGAAAACGAGAAATATTGCAAAAGAATAACCCTCACTCAAATTGACGGGACATATAATACTGTAACATACCCCATTTGTGATGATTTTAAGAGATATGTAATACGACAATTGGACGATGCGTTATCTCCCTCATGGAGTGGAGCTCTTGCCTATGTCGGTTCATCACGAGTTGATGTTAAAAGATTGTACACACTTGATGCACAAACTGATTTTGCTTTATTGCTTAATCGCTACTTCAATGCTCGTCGTGATTTTGCAGAATTGCCCAAAGTTGATAACGAGGAAGGCTATATACCGGATTCTTTTATGAATAAATGGTTGAAAAATTTTGGGATTGCGGATACAGTTTCAATTGAAATGGACTCTGAAGGATTAGGTATTTCAATAAAGCTACATAAAGGGAATCGCACATCCTTATTGGCTGATGAAGGATATGGCATAACTCAGCTATTTTCAATTTTGCTTGAAATCGAGACTGAAATCCAACAAGCTTTTCGTCATTTCATTGTTAAAGGATGGCTGGGGCAAAATTACGTATTTGAAACAGATATGAAAACTAACAAAGTACTGTTTCCTGAACAAACAATCATAATCGAGGAACCGGAGATTCATTTACATCCGAAATATCAGTCTTTGTTATTGGATATGTTTGCAGAAGCATGCAAACAATTTAATATTCATTTCATAATCGAAACGCATAGCGAATATTTAATTCGCAGACTTCAGGTACGAGTTGCGGAGAATAACATTCCTGCTGAAAATGTATCAGTAATTTATGTTGATGAGAATAGCAATCCTTACAATATGGGGTTAGCACAAAACGGCAAATTCTCTCAAGACTTTGGTTCAGGATTTTTTGATGAAGCGGATAATGCCGCCATCCAACTTTTTGAATTAACAGAGGATTAATATGGCCGCACATAAAATATATTGTACACTGCAGACTCTTTCCGAGGTAATTAGGCTTCGGAAAGATCGCCCATATAGCTCTGCTTTTTCCGTTATTGACAAGTTATGTGACATAAAATTGGAATGCGAAATATCCGAGTTTGAGAAACTACGCGTCGCAAATCCTATTATTAATAAACTTTTTAAGCGAGGCTCCAAAAGTATTTCATGTAGAGCGTCCATAGATAAAGCGATAATAAATCCCAACGCGGACGATATATTCCTAATGACACCTCCTAATTCCAGACTATATTCAGAATATAGAGAAAAAATGGGATTATTGGTTACTTCATCATTAACAGATATACAATTTATAGATAACCTCTGCCATATTCATTTTAGGCCTTATACTCTTCTACCGGAGAAACAAAAACAACGATTACGCGCTCACGAAGAAGATTTTGAGGATATTACCTCATGGAAAGAAGTTTTTGATCCAATAAAATTAGTACCCATTAACTCTGCAATCATAATTGACAACTATATTTTCAACGAATTTGAGCAAAGGGACGCAACATTATACTCTATTATAAGATCGATCGTCCCTAATGGGCTAAAAATTCCTTTCCATTTAACTATCTTCGTAAATAGAGGTAGTGATAATGTACATAAAATTACAAAGAAAAAAATGGAACAGGTTGTTGATGAAATTCATGGGCTAAACCTTGGTTCAGAAATAAAAGTTTCAATTATTGCACACACAATTAAAGACACGACCCACGATAGAAATATACTCACTAATTATCATATTATATCGTCGGGAAAAGGATTTGGAAATTTCGGTCATAATGGGGTTAAAGATATCGCCCAAGGTTCAATAACTTCTACATTTCACAATATAAACTTTCTTCCATCTTCTGCGACTATTAAACACCAACATTCAATAATTCTTGATTGGATGCGAGATATTTATATTGACAAGAAAGGAATGAATTCTATATATGCGTTCGAAGTTGGAGATAAATTTGACAATAGACTACTTTGTTAACATATGGTTAAGTGACATTAATCCTTAAGTTTCCATGAATAATTTTGAGCTTACTCTCTCTCAACAATCTGCGATACAAACTTTTGAGGATTTTCTCAAGAGCGATAGCCAAGTATTTATGCTTAAAGGAGCGGCGGGCACAGGTAAAACTACGCTCGTCACTGAGTTTTTAAAGATATTGAAAGCTCAACAACGCACTTTTCACCTTATGGCTCCAACCGGTAGAGCAGCTCATATCGTAGGTAATAAAACCGGAGAAAGGGCATTTACCATTCATAAAAGCATATATCAGATTAATTCCGTCAACTCAATTAGCAAAAACAAGGAAGATGAAGATGATGGCGGGCTTCATGCCAAATTTGGACTGAGAAATAACAATGACGGATTAAACACCGTGTACTTAGTAGACGAGTCATCGCTCGTTTCCGATGATTACTCAGAGTCGGAAGCGTTCTTCTTCGGCTCAGGACAGCTTCTAACTGATTTATTCACTTTCTGCAACAATAGAAAAATTGTATTTATCGGAGATTATGCTCAGCTTCCTCCTGTCAACATGAATTTTTCGCCAGCTCTCGACAAGGAGTATCTTGAGCAAAAATTTAGGTGCAAAGTAATTGAATTCGTATTGCGAGATGTCATTAGGCAACAATCTGACAGTTTAATTCTGGATAATGCCAATCGCATCAGAGATTGTATCGAATCTAAAACCTTCGTTGAATTCAAATTGCAAAACGGAGCTGATACAAATTCTTCAAACGATGATTTGCTTGAGCCCTATTTTGCACTATCGGAACAAAAGCCCAATCCTCGGTCGATGGTTGTCACATATAGCAATCAACAAGCATTGCTATACAATATCGCCGTACGCAATCACTATTGGGGAGAATCGGCTCCTCGACTTATTGAGGGGGATTTATTGATGATTGCTCGCAACAATTACGCCTATGACCATGAACTTTTCAATGGGAATATTGTCAGAGTTGATGCCTGCGCTCCCGATAAGGATGTTGAATCGCGCTATGTATCTGTAAAAGTTAAGGGTGGGTTGACTGAAACTATCGAATTGCGATTCCGAATGGCTGTACTTAAGTTTCAATCGGGGAATGAAGTCGTTACCCTTTCAGTTAAATTACTTGACAATTTCCTTGATGACCCCAATGGCGCGTTAGGTGGATTAGTCGCTCGAGCATTAGTAGTGGACTTTGAAAAACGATTGCCAATTTATATTAAAGAGCAATTGTCGCAAATAAAGAGAGCTCTTCATCGAAATGAACGCCTAAGTGCAGAACAGCAACGAATTTATGAGGAATATCTCAAAATGTTACTCCACGACCCATATTATAATGCTGTAATATGCAAATATGGTTACGCTACAACCTGCCACAAGGCACAGGGTGGCGAATGGGATAACGTGTTTGTCGATATGAGCAGATATGGAGGCACTGCCAATGAGAATTATTTCCGCTGGGCATACACCGCATTAACACGTGCATCAAAACGAGTATGGCATTATCGTTCTCCCGATTTTAATTACATTAGCAATATCGTTGTAGAACCAATACAACACTCTAAAGATATTAAGATAAGTACTTACTCAAAGGATTCCGATTTTTGTGCATCAAGATTTGCCCGAATCGAAGCTCTATGTCGAAATACAGGAATAACTGTAACAGATGACAAGCCGCACAACTATCAACATTGGATTAACTTTACCGATGAAAATTATAATTTTGCAAAATTTTGTTTGTGGTACAATGCCATCGGTTATAGCAATAAGGTTGAACAAAAGGAATATACATCGGAAGGACTGGCCAATATAGGCAAAACTATAATTGAGAACTCATACGTCCCGGATGATGTGCCATACAGTAATAAAGAACGCCCATTTGCTGAAAAACTCACCGAATATCTGAGAACTATATTTGACGAATTGGACATAACACTACTTGATATTACTCAAGAACAGTATCAAGACGTATTTCACTTAAAAACAGATGGCTTTGCCAAGTTGATATTTACGTATGCAAAGAAAGGGAATTATACCTATCTGAAACTTATCAGCTCAATAGGAGAAGAAGACAAAAAATTAGAAGCTCTACGCCAACGATTTATTTAAATGCCTTAAACCCTAACCGATATGACTGTACAAGAAATCACCGATCTACGCAAAAATGGAAGACTCGAAGAAGCCCTCCAAGCCGCCGAAATCGAGTATGCTCAGGCAAAAAACAATTTCACCGGAGGTGCTCTCTTTTGGTGTCTATATGATATTAGCAAACAAAAAGATTCAGCTGAGGAACTCACAGAATTATATAATAGAATGACGACACTTTTTGACGAAGCAAAATTAGAGGATAAAGGCATAAATTTTATGAAAACGGCTTTATCTAATTTAGAGCGACGCATCAATCCTGTCGGTCAGGGAATTAAAGAAGCAATAACAGCTTTAAAATCCGGAGCATCAGCCGATATAACTCGGCTTAAAGTAGAGCAACTGTTTCTCAATGGAGAACTCAATCAAAATCTGTACCAAGATTATGGTTGGCTTATTTATTACACCTTAAAAGGGACTCCGGTCGGCGAAGTTCAGAAGCGAAAAATTCTTTTGAGGAATTATCTGAAATTATCTATTAACGGGAAGAATCCTCTACATTCACTTATTCTTTCCGAAGCTGTTAAGGTAGAACGAAACACACCATTACAATTCCGTATTAGGGATTTTGTCAAATTGTGGGACTTAGAAAACCTTCGTGATGAGGATTGGCAACAATTTATGACCGACAACGGCATTACTATTCCGTCATTGGTTGAAAAATTGGTAGGAGCATACGCTAAGGAATTAAAAGTTGACAAAGTTAAAGCCGACAAAGAATTTATTGAATTGGCAGATAAGGCTTTTGAGAGGTTTACTAATAATCAGTACATGCCACTTTATAAGGCCTATATTCTAATTTCATCTGACAAGCCTGAAGAAGCGCTAGAATTCTACAAGGGGCTAATAATGAAAACTCCATCAAAATGCTATTTATGGGAACAGGCCGCAGAAATTGTTGATGATGTAGAGATGAGAATTGGCTTACTCTGCAAAGCAATTTCTGTGGAGAAAGATGAGTCATTTGTTGGTGGATGCCGTTTAAATCTTGCCAAAGCCCTTATTGAATATGGTTTATTGCCCAATGCCAAATGTGAGTTGGACAAATATTATAGTTTCTATACTTCACAAGGATGGGGATTGAAACAAGACTTTAAGGAGGTTGTTAATTTAATTCCTCAGGGGACAATTGCAGAAGACAATACTTCGCTTTACAACGAATTTATACCAAAAGCTGAAACATTTATATATAGTGCAATCCCATCTCAATTTGCTATAAAGATTGAGGATAGACAAATTGATGATAAAAAACGTCCGGGGCGTAAATTTATACAATGGACGCTAATGACAAAAAATGGGACTATCAGACTAAAGAAACCAAATAACTTCGGTCTTGATAGTAGAATGAAGAACGGAACTCCGTTTGATATTAAAATCCATGAAGATAAAATTGTATGGATTAAACAATCCGAGGAAAATCCTCTTGGACAAGATTGGATAAAAACTCAAAGCGGAATGGTTCGTCTTCGAGCGGATCGTAATGGTAAAAAATATGCGATTATAGATGGAACTTATGTTGGCGAAAAACATCTTAGGGATATAACAGATGGGCAAAATGTAAAACTTGTTGCTGTACGCCAAGAGGATGGACGTTGGTCAGCTATATCTTTAGCAAAACTATAATAGGATATGCCAGCAAATAAGACAGCAATGACTCGATATAAGTTGATTGATGAGATGCTCTCCAATCGCTATAAGGCTTTGTCTATTCAAGATATTACCGATGAACTGTCGGTAATGTTGCCGGACTATGGACAAAAAGCCGTATCGAAGCGTTGTGTTGAAAAGGATTTGAAATATCTCAATGATTTATTTGGCGACGTGATATCAGCATATAGTGTTGATGCTCTTGACAAAAATGGTCGCATTTATCGCAAACGATGCGTAAGGTATGAGGACCCGACATTCTCTATTTTCAAATCTAAATTGACGATAGATGAAAAAGCTGTGCTTGCCACAGCGTTGGATACATTGGGTAGTTTTGATGGGTTGGAAAACTTTGAGTGGATTAGCGATTTGCGTAATAGGCTAAAATTAGAAACACATCAACCTACTATTTCAATATCGAAGAATATTTTATCTAATACCACCCTATTGGCTCGACTATTTACTGTCATAAATCAAAAACTTGCAATAACCCTCGAATATCATACATTCAAAGAGAAGGACGTGCGTTGCGTAGATATTACTCCGCATCTTTTGAAAGAATACAATAACCGATGGTTTTTAATCGCATCTTCATGCGATACCTCTCGAATTTTGACATTCGCTCTTGACAGAATTGACAATTTTAATATTAATCATATTGCTCCATATATTAAACCTCCCGAAGATATTGAGGAGCGATATGACGATATTATAGGAGTAACATACTATGAAGATAAACCGATAGAAGAAATCGTATTTTGGGTATCCGAAAATTCAAAAGATTACATAGAGACCAAACCAATTCATGGTTCGCAAACACCGATCAAAAATAAACGGGAACATTCTCTTCGCGACAAATTTCCAATACTCAAAGACGGAGCATTCTTTCTCATAAAATGTAAAAACAACTTCGAATTAATCCAAGCACTAACCTCTTTCGGTCCGGACTTAATTGTTGTTTCTCCCACGCATATTGCACAAGAAATTAGCAATCGAATTTCCTCGATGCATTCGTTTTACAAAAACTTTTAATTGTACCATTTAGTGTTATCCCTCCGTTTCGGGGACTTCGGGGCGGAGGGGATAGTTGTTGCGGAGTGATTCAAAATGTGACGCAAAATGTGTTTCAAAATATGACGCAAATGCTGCCTCTTCTGATGATGGTGACTTCTCCGTAACCTCTGAAGATGTTTGTCGCAACCACTCTTCCGATGATATTTGCCTGGTCGATGCTTCCGATGAGTCGGGCAATTCTATGCGATAATTTTTTAGTCGTGCAGTGTCGATGCGGGGGTCGTAGGATGTTGCAATTGCTGTCGCAGTGACTTGGTGTGCCGCACCTGTCGGGATTGATAGTTTCATGCGATAGTCCACTCCAAATGCTTCGCAAAGTGCGTTGACTGCCATCGAAGTGGCACGTATCTTCCCATTTAGGGAGTACCCTGCAATGTGGGGCGTGGCAATAGTGGCAAGTTGCAAAAGTCGTTGCGACACATTGGGTTCTCCTTCCCAGCAGTCAATCACGGCATGAGCTATTTTCCCACTTTCTATCGCTTCGATAAGGTCGGGGGTGTTGACAATCGGTCCTCGCGCTGAATTAATAATCACTGCACCGTTGCGCATCCGGGAGAAGGTTTTAGCATCGGCAATATGATGTGTAGCGTAGTCACCTGCCGACGTGTGAGGCAAATGGAATGTCACGATGTCGGCCAAGGGCAAGATTTCATCGAGCGGTCTACTATCGAAATCGGGGTCACGAGCAGCTCGCGGCGGGTCGCATTTCAAAACGCGCATACCCAATTGCTCTGCCCAATCCGCTACAATACTTCCAACATGGCCTACACCGACAACTGCAATTATCCTATTCTCCAATCCGTTGGGGAAAAGAGTGAGCAACGATGACATGACATATTGAGCCACTGCCGGAGCATTGCAACCGGGAGCCGAAGCAACAGTAATACCCTGTTTGGCACACCACGGAAGGTCGATATGGTCGGTCCCTATTGTAGCTGTGGCAATAAATCGCACTTTGCTTGCCGACAATAAAGATGCATTGCAGCGGGTGCGAGTGCGAATAATCATTGCATCGGCATCAGCTACAGCCTGCGGGGTAAAGCCTTCGGGGGCAAGGCGTTGTATCTCAAAATATTGCGCCAACTCATCGGGAATGTTGGGCACATGACTCTCAATTATCAATTTTGGCTTCATCGTATTACACGAAATAGTAGCTTGCTGC
>JAFXHY010000129.1 GCA_017536215.1 Muribaculaceae bacterium
CAAACTACAACATTTACGTTATTTTTTGACAATTTTGCGCCACTTACTCAAATTCGCACCCCCAAAACATACATTTATAACACAAAAACACCAAATGCCCCCTTCCCAACGAAACAATATCGCCAACCCCTATGGAGTGAGGGCTTCCGCCCCTCACATCCGTCCGCAGGACGGGAAAGCGAAGCGAATAAATAACCGGGGGTTGAGCGCAGCGAAACCTCCGGACACAAAGACATACACAACCGATTCGTCTGCAAAGACGAGTCGCGTAGCGAAATAAACCTTTAGCTCGACGAGGCTTGTCCGAGTCAATAACCGGCTGTTTTTAAACTGCCGGAAAAGGAACCACTGCGCCAGCCAATGGAGCGAGGGGCTTCCGCCCCTCACAGTCCCCTCACTCCTACCAATACAGACAATTTTTTCAACAAAAATTGCACCTCATACAACATTTTATAGTAAATTTGCCCACATCAAGGGTTAAATCAATACGTGTATGACTTACGAATATGATTATTTAGTGATAGGTAGTGGCATTGCCGGTATGAGCTTTGCTCTCAAAGTAGCGAAATTTTCGCGCGTTGCTCTTATTTGCAAAACAACTCTCGACGAAGCAAACACTGCTCTCGCTCAAGGGGGGATTGCTTCAGTCACTAATCTCAAAGTCGACAACTTCGACAAGCATTTCGACGACACTATGATTGCCGGCGACTTCCTTAGCGACCCAGAGGCCGTCAGAAAAGTTGTAACTGAAGCTCCAGAACAAATACGTGAGTTAATTGGTTGGGGAGTTAATTTCGACCGCAACGACAACGGAGACTTCGACCTTCACCGCGAAGGTGGACACAGCGAATTCCGCATTCTCCACCATGCCGACAACACCGGTTACGAAATACAACAAAGCCTTATACGCCAAGTGCGCGAAAATCCGAATATCGACATATTCGAGCATCATTTCGCTATCGAAATCATCACTCAACACCACCTTGGCAAAATTGTGACTCGCCGCACACCCGACATCACATGCTACGGCGCATATGTGCTTAACGAAGAAAACTCTTCCGTAGATAAATTCCTCTCCAAAATCACACTTATGGCAACCGGCGGTGCAGGTGCCGTTTACACTACTACCACCAACCCGCTCGTTGCAACCGGCGACGGCATTGCTATGGTCTACCGCGCAAAAGGCACTGTTCAGGACATGGAATTCATCCAATTCCACCCCACCGCGCTATACCACCCCGGCGACCGACCTTCATTCCTCATCACTGAAGCTATGCGTGGCTACGGAGCAGTCCTCCGCAACCTTAAAGGGGATGAATTCATGCACAAATACGACCCCCGACTTTCTCTCGCTCCACGCGACATAGTTGCACGTGCTATCGACTCCGAAATGAAACAATACGGCGACGACCACGTATATCTCGACGTAACTCATAAAGACCCCGAAGAAACTAAACACCACTTCCCAAACATTTACAAAAAATGCCTCTCCCTCGGCATCGACATCACTAAGGACTACATACCCGTTGCCCCTGCCGCCCACTATCTCTGCGGTGGAATCAAAGTAGACTGCAATGCTGAGTCATCTATCAAACGTCTCTACGCTGTTGGGGAATGTTCTTGCACCGGACTACACGGAGGCAATCGCTTGGCTTCCAACTCTTTGATTGAAGCCGTAGTCTACGCCGACGCTGCTGCTCGACATGCCATTGATGTCATAGGACATTACTCCTTCCGCACCGACGTGCCCGACTGGAACGACGAAGGTACTCGTCACCCCGAAGAAATGGTACTTATCACTCAGAGTATCAAAGAAGTAAACCAAATAATGGGCACATACGTCGGTATCGTTCGCTCCAATTTGCGACTCGACCGCGCTTGGAACCGTCTCGACATCCTTTACGAAGAAACCGAGAAACTATTCAAATGCTCTAAAGCTTCTCGCGAAATTTGCGAACTCCGAAATATCATCAACGTGGGATACCTCATTATGCGTCAAGCCAAAGAACGCAAAGAGTCTCGAGGGCTACACTACACTCTCGACTATCCCCCTACTGCCCGGTAACTATATAACACGCGGCTTGATTGCCGATATTACCTACTATAATGAAAGGGCTTGTTAAAGTTATAACTGCCCTGATAATCGGCTCGACAACAGCGATATCGGGCTACTGCTCACAACCGGAACCCGTCGACGACGACACGGTTGTGCTAAAATCCGTGCGCCAAAAAATTTTCCGTGGCAAGCAATATGTCGTAATCGACGGCGACACCGTTGTAATGCTTGTTTTCAACGAAATTAACGTTTATCCGCCACTCAAATTTAAAAGCAAAAAAGATGAAAATTTCTATTGGCGCACTGTGCGCGATGTGCGGAAAGCTCTCCCATATGCAAAACTTATTGCCGAAACACTAACCGAAACCTACGAATATCTCCTGACTTTCGAATCCGAAGATGAGCGTAAACACTACCTTAAAGAAATGGAGGACGAAGTGTTCAATCAATACAAACCGGCCCTAAAACGATTCACCAAAAGTCAAGCCAAAATGCTCGTCAAACTAATCGGACGCGAAACCAACCAAAGCGGCTACGAAATCCTCAAAGCTTTCCTCGGCACCACAAGAGCCGTATTCTACCATGGGTTCGGGAAACTCTTTGGCGTAAACATCAACGGCAAATACCGCCCCGACAAAGATAAAAATGATGCTATAATTGAACGCGTTGCAACTCTCATCGAACAAGGGCAATTGTAAATTTTTCATAAATAATCAACCAAAGTTGTTAACTTTTACTTTCACCCTATTATTGTTTTTAATTTGTAACTATATTTGCTCATATAACATTAATTTATATTCGATCATTTATTAACTTAAATCAATTCTAATATGAAAAAATTACTCTCTTGCGCTGTATTATTCTGCGCCATCGCACTCGTAGGTTGCTCAAAAGCTAATAATGCCGATAATAACACTGATGCCGCTTGCAACGATAGCACCACTTGTACCGAACAGAAAGCCGACTGCAAGCAACACTGCGAAACCCCTTGCGACAAAGATTCTGTATCCGAACTCGAAAAACTCCCCGGACAAATCGTTGACTCCGCTAAAGATGCTGCAACTCAAGCCGTTAACAATGCTGTTGAAGGCGCAAAAGAGGCTGCTACTCAAGCTGTCAACAATGCCATTAACGATGCTGTTGATGCCGGCACAAAAGCCGTTGAAGACCTCAAACAAGGTGCTGTTGAGAAACTTGAAGAAGGTGCTGCCGCTCTCAAAAAATAAATTTGCAACTTCCATCGTTTAATCCCTATTATATCATAAAAAAATAGTGCCAACATAGGCTTCAAATAAAGATGTGACTACCTCACTCGGCAGTCACATCTTTTTATTAATAAATAACCCACACCGCCCCGCCTATGGACTGAACCCTTACCAGCCCTCACAATTACCCTCCCTTACAATTCACCCGAAGGCCGGAAGGCCTTCGCTCCATAACAACACCCATATCGTTTCACCGCGTCAGCTAATGGAGTGAGGGGCTTCCGCCCCTCACATCCGTCCACAAGGACGGGAAAGCGTAGCGAAATAAACCTTTAGCTCGACGAGGCTTGACCGAGTCAATAACCGGCTGTTTTTAAACTGCCGGAAAAGAACCCACCGCGCCAGCCTATGGAGTGAGGGGCTTCCGCCCCTCACAATCCTCCTCCGAGCATCCACCATCCTCAACTACCTCCCGAAGGCTGGAAAGCCTTCGCTCCATTACTTAGCCAATAACATCCACCGCGTCAGCCTATGGAATAAGGGATTACCAGCCCTCACAGTTACCACTCCGCGCCGATCTCCACCCATCTCGCTAAAACCCCAAAATAATTGCAAAAACGCAGATTTTCGCCAAATAGATTTACAAATCACAACAAATTACTCAATTTATATAACTTTTTTCAAAAAATGTATACAACTATAATACATTTTATATATATTTGCAAAAAGTTTGAAAAACCTATATCTCCACAGGTTATCTTACTGTCCAAATTTCAACCTATTAATTAACCCATAAACCAATTTTTTATGAAAAAATTTTACCTTTTATCATTATTGGCTATTTCTGCTGCTTCTATGAGCGCTGCTCCTGTTGAAGCCTCTTTGAAGAAAGCCGAACTTGTTGAAGTTGAGTCAAACGTGACTCTTCGCTCTGCTGTCAAAGCTACTGCTCAGGACAACAACATTTCTATTAAAGTTGCCGACTACTCCGGTGAAACTTGGAATTTGCTCGGCGACGGTAAATACGCCGACCAAGCTCTCGCTGCTTGCTACGGTGGCAAAACCGACCTCATGGATGTTGTCGTTTATGAAGCTGAAGGCAAACCCGGCCTCTACGCGGTGCAAGGCGTTTGGGCTGATATCTTTAAAACCAATGAAGCCGTTCTTTATATTGATGCCACCGACCCCGATTTTGTTGTTGTTGAAGAACAGTCAACCGGTCTTCAAGACCAAGTTGACGGCATCACCTACATCGGCTCTCTTTCTGCAGAAGCATTGAGCCTCGGCATCAACAAAGCTACATTCCTCGCTAATTACGCCGATAAGAATGCCTATGTTGAAAATGGCATTATCCACTTCCCCGTTAACTGCCTCGGTCTTAAATGGCCTGAAGCTCCCGCTGATAGCCAGTATGGCACCGACGCAACTGCTTGGTACTATAGCTACGCTAAAACAGAAGGTTTGCTCATCCTCCCCGGCGCCGATTACGTTGACCCTTGGTCGGAAGTTGTTGAAGGCACTATGGTAGAAAATATAATCAGCCCATTATTCGGGATGTCAACTCCGGCTGCCTACCCTGTTGGGGTTAAGAAAAATCACGACACCAATACCTATTTGATTATCGATCCTTGGTATGGTTTCTATTCTTCACAAGGTTGGACCGGAAGTCCCAATATGGAAATTGATGCTACCGACCCCAACAATGCTGTTATTGGATTATCATCAACAGGTATAAATGGAGGTGCTGATGGCTTATACTACGTTCTCAGTTACAGTTATAACATGGAAGACCCTGCAGAGTGCCCTGAAGCTAATAGAATCACTATTACCGAAGAGGGTGAAAACACTGTCATCACATTCCCCTATCGTTCAATGCTTATGTACGCATCAACTTCCGGGAAAGTGTATTACGCAAGCCCCGATG
>JAFXHY010000130.1 GCA_017536215.1 Muribaculaceae bacterium
AACAGCATAGGATTTCTTCCTTCACTATTGCTCACATTGATAGCAAGCGTAGTCATTTCATTATTTTGTTGGCATTTGGTAGGTAAGCGTTTCTTGCGACGCTCTAACTGAATTGAAATCAAAGATTCAACCGGTCCAAAAATAAGCCCCCTTTTTAGTCTTCCCTCAGGATATTTCTCGGTATATGATATTGGCGGCATTGATAGCTGCATCGGCGGTAGTCAATGCAGTTCGAATTTCTTTATATCCTTGCTGTTGAATATCGTAATCGGGTCCCCCGGGTAGCACCTTAGCTAATTCGGCATCAACCAAATCCGGCGTACATAGATGTACTAATTGCTCTGCAACGACAGATTTGTTTACAATAAGATTGGGGAGCGAAACAAATGGGATTTTCAGTATGTGTTTGAAAATATTGTAGGATATGCGACTACCATTGGCGCGATAACACACCACTTGCGGAACCCCTATCAGTGCAGCTTCAAGAGTTGCTGTTCCGGATGTTACAAGGGCTCCTTGAGCATGAGCCATTAATTCAAATGTGTCATTTTCAACAATATTGAAATCGCAATAGCGACGATATATTTCCGTATCTACCGCAGGTGCGCCGGCTACAACCGGAAGCATATCGGGGTGGCGATGTGCCACTTCTACCATTATAGGAAGATTGTTGCGAATTTCACCGATGCGACTCCCGGGCACTAAAGCTAAAATGGGCCGATTGTCGGTAAGGCGATGTTTATCGCGAAATGATTGTTCCGACAGAAGTGCGGCAAGTTTCGTGTCAACCTCTTTTATGGTAGGATTCCCTACGTAATCAACATTATAGTTGTGTTTGTCGCGATAATAGGCAACCTCAAAGGGCAATATCGACAACATGCGTTTGACGTATTTCTTAATTTTTTTTACGCGCCCCTCTTTCCAAGCCCACACCTTTGGCGAGATATAGTAAAAGACCGGAATGTTGAGTTTCATCGCCTCTTTAGCGAGTTTTAGATTGAACGACGGGTAATCAACCAATATCAGCGCATCGGGATGTCCCGTTGCGATAGCTTCGCGCGCCACACGCAGATTGTGTAGCACCTTGTCGAGATGGCGTATGACTTCACAAAATCCCATAAAAGCCATATCGCGATAATGGATAAGTGGAGAAGTCTTTGATGCAGCCGACATCAAATCACCTCCCAAGAATGTGAATTTCGCCTCTTTATCTGCTACACGCAGTTGTTTTATGAGCTCAGCTGCATGAATATCGCCTGAAGCCTCGCCTGCTGATATGAAATAATGCATCGTTTTGCCGGATTTACATAAATTTTATATGCAAATATACGAACAAACGAGCGAGAAATATCAAGCTTGCTTGAATATTTTTCAAAGCGAGAGATAGTATATTGGGAATCCCTTTCAAATATACGAACAAACGAGCGAGAAATATCAAGCTTGCTTGAATATTTTTCAAAGCGAGAGATAGTATATTGGAAATACCGTTCAAATATACATGTAAAGTTGAAATTTTAGTCGGGCAGATGACCGAATTTAATCTATTTACACAAATTGAAGATGCAAAGTGGCTGATTTTTCGTAACTTTGTTACCGGCAATCAAGACAATGA
>JAFXHY010000131.1 GCA_017536215.1 Muribaculaceae bacterium
ACTATGGTTTTGTTGCCATAAGGAAGAATTTTGTGCTGGAGGTGCTTCTCAACGGCACGTGCAAGGACGATTTTTTCGAGGTCGCGACCTTTTTTTACCAAGTCGTCGACGGTGTCTTTGTGAGTGATACGTACGATGTCTTGTTCAATAATAGGTCCGGCATCTAAGTCGGCAGTTACGTAATGGCTTGTTGCTCCAATAAGTTTTACGCCTCGTTGATGAGCGGCATGGTAGGGTTTCGAGCCAATGAATGCCGGAAGGAAAGAGTGGTGGATATTGATAACTCTATTTGGGTATAGACGAGTGAAATTGTCGGATAGAACTTGCATGTAGCGAGCAAGAACAATGAAATCAATATTATATTTTTCGAGGATTTCAAATTGCTTTGCTTCGGCTTCAGGTTTATTCTCTTTTGTTACGGGAATTAATTCAAAAGGAATTTCAAATTGGTCGGCAATATATTTCAAGTCGGGGTGGTTGCTAACGATGACCGGGACTTCGATATTCCATTCTTCCCATTCACCGGCGCGGTAGCGGGCTAAAAGGTCGTAGATGCAATGCGACATTTTTGATACGAATATTGCCATGCGTTGAGGTGTTCCGGTGAAATATAGATTGTAGCTCACGTCAAAACGTTGTGCATATAGAGTGTCGAAGTAGTCGCGTATTTTTTCAGCCGGGATTGAGAAATTTCGGAGTTCCCACTGTACGCGCATATAGAATACTGAGTTAATTCTGTCGACATATTGGTCGAGATAGAGAATATTGCCACCATTGTTGTTGATGAATTCTGTTAATATGGCAATAATACCCGGGCGGTCGGGGCAGTGCATCAACAATACTGCGGTTTTTTCTCGTTGTTGAGCTCCGGGATTTAATGTTTCGTTTTTAGTCATTGTTTTTTTGTACCTTTGGAAATATAAAAATCTTTTTTTACCTAATATTTTGCGACGTTTAGTCTTTGGGAATGTCGTGTGTTGTGTGGGGCAAAAATTCATCGACATCATGCCCATAGTGCTTTAATTCACGCACCATAGATGAAGAGATAGAGGAATGCTCGGGGAGAGTTAGAAGAATAACAGTTTCAATTCCGGCAATACGTCGATTAATGTCGGCCAATGTTTTTTCGTACTCCATGTCAATGCTGTTGCGAACCCCTCGTAGCAGAAATTGGCATTTGTTGTCTCGTGCGGCATCGACAGTTAATCCTGTGTAGTGGGTTACTTCAATGCGTTTGTTGTCATGGAAAAGTTGTTGTATCGGATTGATACGCTCAATTATATCGGCTTCGGTCACTTGTTTGCTTGAACTGATGCCAACGGCTATTACAATCGTATCAAAAATATCGAGTCCACGTTCCACGAGCGATAGGTGTCCAATGGTAAACGGGTTGAAAGAGCCGGGGAACATTGCACGTCGTTCCGAGTGTCTTTGATTCGTTTGATTTATTGATTGTGTCACTTTTTGCATCGTTTTCAGTTTAGCTTTTATTTCTTCTGATATAAATATCTTTAAGATATCGCCTCGTCATCCTCAATGACCAAGTTGTCGATGATAAAGTTTTGTCGTTCAGAGGTGTTTTTGCCCATGTAGAACTCTAATAATTCTGCAACCCCATCACCTTTGCGTAAAGATACTCGGTCGATTCTCATGTCGGGACCGATAAAGTCGCGGAATTCTTCGGGTGAAATTTCACCAAGACCTTTAAATCGGGTAATTTCTGCTTTGCTGCCAAGCTTGTTGATAGCGTCAATGCGTTCTTCGTCGGAGTAGCAGTAGTATGTTTCATCTTTTGCATCTTTCCCTTTCCCTTTAGAACGTCGAACCACTTCGCGATTTCGGACACGGAATAGGGGCGTTTGCAACACGTAGACGTGCCCTTTTTTTACCAAATCGGGGAAGAATTGCAAGAAGAAAGTTAGCATCAGAAGTCGGATGTGCATGCCGTCGACATCCGCATCGGTAGCGATGATGACTTTGTTGTAGCGCAGGCCGTCGATTCCTTCTTCAATATTGAGTGCGGCTTGCAATAGGTTGAATTCTTCATTTTCGTACACAACTTTTTGAGTCAAGCCATAGGAGTTGAGGGGTTTGCCACGCAAAGAGAATACTGCTTGAGTTTCAACGTTACGAATTTTAGTGATAGAGCCGGCAGCAGAATCGCCCTCCGTGATGAAAATCGAGGAAGCTGCTTTTTTCTCTTCGTCTCCTTTTGCATCGTTGAGGTGAACGCGACAATCGAGAAGTTTGCGATTGTGGAGGTTGACTTTTTTAGCTCGTTCACGGGCTTGTTTTGTAACGCCGGCCATAGCTTTGCGCTCGCGTTCGCTATCTTGTACTTTCTTTAGGATTATTTCGGCAGTTTCTAAGTTTTTGTGAAGGTAGTTGTCGAGTTCTTTCTTTACGAAATCGCTGACAAATTTAGCAACAGTAGGTCCATCAGGGCCCATGTCGCGCGATCCGAGTTTTGTTTTAGTCTGAGATTCAAATACCGGTTCTTCCACTTTGATTGCAATAGCAGCAATCATGCCGTTTCGGATGTCGGAATATTCAAAGTTGCGACCGAAATAATCTTTAAGTGTTCGAGAAACAGATTCTTTATATGAAGCTAAGTGAGTGCCACCCTGGGTGGTGTGTTGTCCGTTGACAAAGGAGTAGTATTCTTCGCCATATTGGTTGGCATGTGTAAGGGCAATTTCAATATCATCGCCTTTAAGATGTATAATAGGGTAGAGTGGGTCCTTAGTCATGTTCTCACGAAGAAGGTCCAAAAGGCCATTGCGAGAGAAGAAGCGTTTTCCATTGTAGATAATTGATAACCCTGTGTTGAGGAAGGTGTAGTTTTTCAACAATGGGATAATGTGCTCTTCGCGGTAGATGTAGTCGCGGAAGATTGAATTGTCGGGAGTGAATTTTACATATGTTCCGTTTGGTTCGTCGGTGTCGTAAATATCATCTTCGGCAATCAATGAGCCTTCGCTAAATACCGCTTTTCGAGCTTGCCCGTCGCGTACACTTTTAATTTCGAAGTCGGTAGAAAGGGCATTC
This sequence comes from Muribaculaceae bacterium, assembly GCA_017536215.1. GTDB lineage: Bacteria > Bacteroidota > Bacteroidia > Bacteroidales > Muribaculaceae > JAGBWK01. Next base: position 3,049 of record JAFXHY010000131.1, read on the forward strand.
ACAGCTTTAATGCCGACACCATTAAGACCAACCGATTTTTTGAATGCTTTAGAATCGTATTTACCTCCGGTGTTCATTTTGGAGGCTACTTCGATCAGTTTACCCAAAGGGATTCCGCGGCCGTGGTCGCGCACTGTAACGGTGTGTTCGGTGACATCGATATTTATCTGCTTTCCGTACCCCATCATGTATTCGTCGATAGAGTTGTCAAGCACTTCCTTGAGCAATACATAAATACCATCGTCGTAGTTTGTGCCGTCACCCAATTTTCCGATATACATACCCGGACGTCGACGAATGTGCTCCCTCCAATCGAGGGTCACGATGTTTTCTTCGGTATAGGATACTTCTTCCGAAGAATTTGATTTATTATCGATTTCATCTAAATCGAGATTTATAGTTCCGTCTTGTGCCATGATATGTAGGATTGAAAATAAATGTAACTCTAATTATGCAAATTTAGTGAAAATTATTTGTAAATGATTTGATTATCATTTCGATTTTTAAATTTTTGGTGTCAAAAAAATAAAAATCATGCAAAAAAAGGATATTATAAGGAAGATGGGAGGGTGATATGTGGCAGATAATCCCGCGTTGGGATATGGTTAGGTTGTATTATGATTATTTGTTGAGCAGGCGAAGTAGTGGTTCAGCCCAAATGTCGCACCCACGTTTGAATAGACGAGTATAGAAATATGCGGCGTAAAGGATTGCTTTACTACGTCGGTTAGTGTGGCTCATTTTGGATAAGATGAGTTGTGCCGTATCTTTGTCCCCTTCACGGTGTATTCTGCCGGCAAG
>JAFXHY010000132.1 GCA_017536215.1 Muribaculaceae bacterium
CCTGCGCCGACTAATCATCAATAATACCCGACGATACACGCAAAAACACTATCACAACCACGGCTGTGATAATGAGGAAAACTATTTTGGAATAGCGACGTATATCGGAGATATTCATGGCGAGTCATGATTAGGTGTGATGGATTGCATCGATATTTAATTAACGGATTGCGTTGCCAATTATTGTTAACTCCTATTAGGATGAAGCATTGAAATCCTGCCGTATAAATTGCGCCACGGCATCGTCGTTGTTGCACCCTATAATGATATCGGCACGCTCCTTGACCTGCTCATGGGCATTGTCAACGGCCACAGCCACATCGGCGATATCGAGCATCGGCAAGTCGTTGAGATTGTCGCCAAACACTACCAATCGCTCGGCGCCGGTCGATGCCATCAATCGCTTTATGGCATTGGCTTTCGATACTCCACCGACATACACTTCCAACATGGCAATTTCCGGATTAAAAATATCGGGATAGCACGACACCGAAAACCTCCCGACACCCCTGATTGCCTCGGCAAGAGGCTCGATGAAGCGGTGATGAGCGATGGAGAAAAGTAGCATTACATTGTCGTCGCCATTGCTTGGAGTAGCTTCAAACACAAATCGCTTGAGGCGCAGATTGCTGCGAGGAGTGTAGAATTCACGCTCCAATGGTGTCATGCCATAATGGTGACTAACCAAAAGCTTTCCCCCATTATGATGATACACAAATGGATGTATTCCAGCATCAGCATAAAGTTTTAGAAGCAATCGCAAATCATCGGCCGGGATATAATTGGCATTGTGATAAGATTCCGTAGCGTGGTCATACATCGCAGCTCCGGTCAGCACTATATATGGAATGGAGATAAACGTATTACTCATCAAAGGCACAACCGTAGCCGGGGTACGAGCTGTTGCTACAGTGATGAGCGCGCCGGCATGCGACAATTCGGAGATGATTTCCGACTGTCGGGCGCTGACTTCGCTGTTGCTGTTCAACAGCGTGCCATCCATGTCGCTAACGTAGAGCGTGCGCTTTTTCATATTCCCAATAAGTCGCGAGTGATGTCGAGTGCCGCCTTTATATCCTCTTCCGCTATCACACAATTTATTTGCACATCTCCTACTTCGCGCAACAATGTGAAATTGATTTCCGATACCGAAAGATTTTTCTTATCGTGGCGCATGAGTGATATCAGGCGCGGATAATCGTCGCATGTGAAATCAAATGCCCCATACACATTCTTAATATATGCCGCTAAGCGATGAAGCTGTGACGACGGAAACTGTAATTTCATGTGCGACAACACTAATTCTGTAATCAAGCCATAAGCCACAGCATATCCGTGAGGTATCGGCGATTTGCGCTCCAATGCCAACGACTCAAAAGCATGACCGGCAGTGTGACCGAGGTTGAGCGATTTGCGCAATCCTTTTTCCGTCGGGTCGGCATCTACGATTTTCTTCTTGATTAACACGCTGGCTTCAAGCAACTGAAGCAATTCTTCAGAGTCGAAATCCTCAACGTGCTTGCTCAAAAGGCTGTCGAAAGAAGCGGCATCGCTGAGCAATGCATGCTTGAGCATCTCAGCATAGCCGGAGCTTAATTCCTCGGTGTTGAGAGTATTAAAATATAATGTAGAGAGGACTACGGTATCGGCTTCGCGGAAAACCCCAATCTCGTTTTTCAAATTTCCGAAATTAATACCGGTTTTCCCTCCTACCGAAGCATCTACAGCCCCCAAAAGTGTTGTCGGCACATTAATAAATTGAATACCGCGCTTAAAAGTGGCGGCTGCAAAGGCCCCCATATCCGTTACCACTCCTCCACCAACATTTATCATCAATGAATGACGCGTAGCGCCCTCTTCTCCCAAGGTTCGCCATATCGCTTGCGTTGACTCGAGATTTTTATGTATATCACCGGCCTTTGTTGTTATAATTTTAGCTTCAGCTACTGCACGAGATTGTTGTTGTAATCGCGGCAACACAAAAGTCGCGGTATTGGTATCGACAAGAACGAATATATTGTTGGGTTTAAGCCTGTCGACTACTGCATCGATGGCAGCTCCAACATTATTTGTAAAAACAAGTTCTTGTGAATTCATATTACTCTGTTTTAAATCGTTTGACATTACTTTCTATGATTAGGACTTTATTAATAAAACTTCTTTAAATATAGGATGCGAAATTACATTATTCGAGTGATTTATCCAAAATCAATTCAATATTATCGGCAAGTGACTGCATCGACGGCAACACAATATTCGCGCCCTCACAAGCAAGTGCCTCTTCCGGCATAGGTCCGGTGGTCAACCCTATCGTAAACGCTCCCGACGTAGCTCCCGAACGCACTCCCAACGGCGCATTTTCCACTACCAACGCCTCCTCCGGTCGCACTCCGGCGCGTTGCATCGCTTTGAGATATGGCTCCGGATTCGGTTTGCCATGCTCCACGTCGGCCGATGTTATCATCATATCCGGTGAGAACACTCCGGGGAAATCGCGCTGCAAGCGGTCGATGAGCGAGCGTTGTCCCGACCCGGTCACCAACACACATTTTATCCCTCGCGCCACCAACGTGTCGAGCAGTTGCTTTGCTCCCGGCATCGGCGGCACTTCCGGCATCGCGTTGAAATAAGCCGCCTTACGTTGATAATGCTCTGCCACCTCCTCATCGGTTGCATCACGATGCAAATACTCCCGAAACAACAGATTGACAGTTGCCTTTCCAGTCATTCCCTCAAAGTGGTAAAAACGATTGCGGTCGGTGTCGATACCTATATCGAGTAGCATACGGTGCCACGCAAGGGTGTGATACCCCATTGAGTCGTAGAGTGTGCCGTCCATGTCGATTAGTGCTGCTTTAAAATGCAAATCTTCAACCGACAACAACTCATGCCGTTGTGAATACTTTTGCAACGATTCAAGTATCTTATTTTGTTGTTGATTCATTTTGTTGTTGACCGTTTGTTCGTGAATATATTTCAGCCGCCACCGAGTCGGGCACCTCTATCATCCCTTCGCGAATCATCACCGCCGAATCGGATGCCGAGAATCTATCTTCCGGTGCCTGCATATAGGTGGAATCCACTCGTCCTCTGATGCGCAACGGACCGAGACGTGCCGCACGCAAGCCTCGTCGGAACGCTCCGTTGATTTCTGAAAGCAACGATATGCGAGTCTTGACTGCGATTGAATCGCGTTGTGCCACCATATTCTCTTTAAATTTGGCGCCACCAAGACGTATCTTCATATCGCCGGGAGCTCCCTTTATGTTTATGCCAAATTTAAACGGTATCGGCGATTTTAGCACCGAAATATGATAATTGAGATTGAAATCGAGGTCATTATTTCCCATTACGCCCAATTTATAGCGGTCGATATTCATGATAAACGGATAGAGATTGAGATGACCGTCGGATATCGTCAACTCTATATCTATGCTGTCTATCATGTTGCGCTGCTTGTTCTTGAACATCAACCACTTTGACAATGTGCGGAACGTATCGTTGTCAAACAACACCAAACTATCCCCCGTAAATTGCATCGCCGCCTTCATTGTCGGTATCTTGAAATACATATCGGGGGTGATGTCGGAAGTGACTGCGATATGAGCATTTACTATTCCCGACAGGTATTGCATCATTGGCACCAGCGTGTCGATTGCCGGTATCATATGGGGCAAACGCGATATATTAAAGTCCTTCAAGTCCATTGCCATCCCGAAATTGATATTTTCGGCTTTCGGGGCAGAATACAACCCGGAGAATTTCAAACTACCCACATCGGTGTCGGCACTGAGATTATCCAATTTCACCATTCCGCTATTTATCATCAATTTGCCGTCAAAACTATCAAGTATCAAGTCGGAATAAACCACTTTTCGAGCTTGGATATTCAGCGCGGCATCGATATTTACCGGGATTAGTAGCGGTCCGACAATACTATCGGGCAACGTATCGC
>JAFXHY010000133.1 GCA_017536215.1 Muribaculaceae bacterium
AAAAGAGATGTCGAATTTTCGGCATCTCTTTTTTTGTCATACCCGCACATCAACCGTCCCCAACCCCTACGACCATAGGTCCGCCTATGCACACCACGCCAGCCTATGCCCCCCCCCGCGTCAGCCCTATGGAACGAAGGCCTACCGGCCTTCGACTTCTCCCCGAAGCTCCCTATGCACTGCCCCCAGCCCTCATAGCAAAGCTATAAGCTGTGAATAAAAATCTATCTGAGTTTTTTGTACTTTTAAAATAAATCTTTATATTTGCAATAAACAAAATATTATTTATTACAATCCACAACACCCCCTTATGAACAATATATTATCATTTAGCATTACAAACCCAAACGACGTCGCCATACAAATTGCCGCAAGAGTCAAGACTCGCCGTTTGGAACTAAATCTGACACAAGAGGGGATGGCATCAAGAGCAGGTGTTAAATTCGCCACTTATCGTCGTTTTGAGCAGACCGGCGAAATTTCGTTGCGTGGGCTACTTCAGATTAGTTTTGCATTAAACTGCCTTGATGAATTTAATGCGCTATTTGCTCATAAACAGTATCTGTCGCTTGATGATGTACTTAGCGAACAGAAAGTAAATCGTAAACGAGGCAAGAAAAATGAATAGCATAAAACAGATTGAAGTTATTTATGCCGACCGTATTGTTGGCCGTTTGGCAATGACCAAAGAGGGTTTATCTGCCTTTGAATATTCCCCTGAGTGGCTTGCATCGGGATTTTCTATCTCTCCATTTGAGCTACCACTGCGTAGTGGCGTATTCATTGCACGCCCTCGACCTTTTGATGGCGGTTTTGGAGTATTTGATGATTGCTTACCCGATGGCTGGGGCTTGCTCATCCTCGATAGATATTTACAGCAACAAGGCATAAATCCTCGTAGGATTTCTCTTCTTGACCGCCTCGCATTAGTCGGCTCTACGGGACGAGGAGCCTTGGAATTTCGACCGGATAAGAGTGTTGTCACCAAACAAGAGTATGCCGATTTTGAGAAGCTGGCATTAGAGGCTGAGCTGATTCTTGATAGTGATGACTACACCGGGGAGGGAATCGACGAGTTCCAACAGAGAGGAGGTTCTCCCGGTGGTGCTCGCCCCAAAATTTTTACTCGCTACGACGGCAGGGAATGGTTGGTTAAGTTCCGAGCAAAACATGACCCAAAGCACATTGGACGTGACGAATACAACTATTCACTACTTGCCAAAGAGTGTGGTATCGAGATGCCTGAAACACGGCTCTTCGAGGATAAGTATTTCGGTGTAGAGCGCTTTGACCGCACACCTGGGGGCAAACTTCATGTGGTGAGCGTCGCAGGGCTTATAGGGGCCGACTATCGCATGCCGAGCATCGACTATTTACATATTTTTCAAGTTTGTGCCACACTCACACATAGCATTGCCGAGCTATGGAAAGTATTCCGTTTGATGGCATTCAACTTCTTGATCGAGAACAAAGATGACCATGCCAAAAACTTTGCATTTATATACAAGAATGACGAATGGCACCTCTCTCCTGCCTATGACCTCTTGCCAAGCGATGGCATGAACGGTTATCACACCACCTCTATTAATGATAGCATTGTGCCGACGAAAGATGATTTGCTTGCCGTCGCAGTAAAAGCGGGATTGAATAAAAAAGAGGCAGAAGAGATATTTACATCAATGACGTCGCGCATAAAAAAGATAGAGATTTAGATAAAATCTAAAGGAGCAACCCCTACCCCCACCGCGTCAGCCCATGGAGTGAGGGTCTCCGCGCCCTCACATCGTGCGAAGCACGGGAAAGCGTCAGCTTATGCACTGAGCCCCAAGCCTCCCCAAAAACTATTTATTCCCCGTCGTTTGTCACAGGAAACTTCCGATTATACTCCTCAAGAATATAACGGATATTGAAATAATACCCCTCAACCGAGTTTTTATCATCCTCCGACACCTTCAACTTGATATAGTCGTAGTACGGCGCAATAAAATTCACATCTTCAGCAAGATTATTCTTAAAATTGAGGATATTATACTCATGCGCAGGGTCAATTACTATCCACGCATTATCTGCGTCCAACCCCGTGCCGGTCGATAGTATCGCCTCCAAGATATGATTCAACCGGAATTGCCATATTCTCGCGCGATTCACCTTTCCACTCTTTTGCAATGCATAGATAAGGAAATTCATCTGTTTGAGGTCAAACGGATCATCTTGCAATGCCAACTCCGCGCAATCGATTATCCTATTGAGTTCCTGCCGGTTAAGATCTTTTTTATAGTACAACTCCTCAACATCATACTCATGTGTCGAACGGCGATAGGGATTATAATCTTCTTGAAATACATATCCGAGATAGAGATAGCGATAATCTTGAAGCGTCATCACTGTGTCGTTCTGCTCATATTTTGCCATCAATTTTGGGTAGTAATACTTTCCCGACGGGTTCTGCACTTCCTTCTTGATTTGCTCCATATCGGGGCGCTCTACCGTCGATTTTGACGCATTCGACTTCCCGGCTGCTGTTGCCACCATTGTGCCTAATGCCACAAATATTACCAATATTGTATTTCTAAGATTTTTCATTTCAATTACTATAAAAATTACGATTGACATTTCTTCGGATAGCATAGATATTGACGCAGGAAATAACCCCCATCAACACTACCCCTGCCAACATTGTCAGCACAAAACTCGTTGTCGACAACGACAACGCTTCAAACAAGCCTCCCCACAGACGAGACGCAACAAATGCCACCACCAACGCCGCAAATAGTATTGCGCCATTGAGCACACCCACCATTCGGTAATAATAGCCCCCGACTTGACGCGGAGTATAACCAAGCATCAACAAGTCGTGTATCTTATCTTTATTCTTCTGTAATAGCAAACTGATGCTCAGCGATAGAATAAAGAATGCCAATGCACATATCACAAATCCTATTGCGATGACCACTGCCGATACCACCGACAAGAAATATGCAGCTCTTCCTTGATTAAGCTTTTCCCCGGACACTTCAATCCCGTGTTCAGCAAAATACTCCTCTATCGCCGGATTGCCGGGGTCGTTGGTCTCGATGATAAGACGAGAAATTGTGACATCTTCTTCCGGTTCGTCACCAAACTCTGCATTAGCCCACTGCATAAACTCCTCAGGCACTGCAATAGTATTCAATCGCGACGAAAAACCTACTACCATACCCGTGCGGTACTCACGTCGACCGTTTCCCGTTAGGCGCAATCGCAATGGCACGGTACCCACCAACGATTCACTCAACTGGGGCATTCCTCGCGATGCCGCAAAACCGAAATTGTACAATGCCAAATAGTCGCGCGAAATGATTATCGGGATTATCGCATTGGGGTCGGTAGGGTCAAAACCCCAACCCTCCGGCTTAATATCAAAAAATTCATCGGGAATAGACTCAAAAAAGAGATGTGTCGACATAGAGCGACCGGCAAATTCCACACCGCCACTGACATGGAATCGCGACGGAGTGAACTCTCCTACTTTCTCCACCCATGGCTTTTCTTGCAATTCTGCTATATTTTCCGCAGAAAAACCGGCCACC
>JAFXHY010000134.1 GCA_017536215.1 Muribaculaceae bacterium
GCCAAATCTCCACTCCCTATTTTTAAGGGATTTAGTGGGCTCACGCACATAAGAACTTCATCAATATCGGCAACTTGACGCACATAATCTGCTACCATTATATGTCCGATATGAACCGGATTATACGATCCGCCCATTAGTGCTATATGCCGACATTGCTTATCCATGCAATTCTATCTGCCTATAAAATCAACGATTATTTGCTCGGTGCGGTCCACTGCTGCCGAAAGGTCGTCGTTTACAACGGTGACATCAAATTGTGGAGCAAACGAAAGCTCAAATTCTGCGCGAGAGATACGCTCATTGATTACATCTTCCGATTCTGTTCCACGATTTTCCAAGCGGCTACGCAACGCCTCCACCGATGGCGGTTGTATAAATATCGAAATAGCCTTTTCGCCATAGATTCGTTTGATATTTATTCCACCTTTGACATCGATATCCAACACAATATTCTTCCCGGCTTCGAGTGAACGGTTGATTTCACTTTTCAGTGTCCCATAAAATCTTCCGGGATACACCTCTTCATATTCCAAAAAGTCGCCGGCTGCGATGCGGTCATTAAAATCGCTCGTAGAAAGAAAATAATAATGCACCCCATCTATCTCCCCTTCGCGAGGCTTGCGATTTGTTGCCGATACTGAGAATGTCATTGCCACATTGCCACGTTCTGTTATATCGTGAATGATGGTTGATTTGCCACACCCCGACGGCGCTGATATTATAATTAGTTTTCCTGACATAATATTCAATGATAGTAGTTTTATATATCAATTTCTTCGGATTACAACACGTTGAGCACCTGTTCTTTGATTTGCTCAAGTTCATCTTTCATCTTCACCACCAATATTTGCATTTCGGCATGATTACTCTTTGACCCGAGGGTGTTGATTTCGCGACCCATCTCTTGGGCTATAAATCCGAGTTTCTTACCTTGTCCCGGTTCGGCATTCATAGTTTCCATGAAATAATCGAGATGTTGAGATAGACGTTGCTTTTCCTCGTTGATGTCAAGTTTCTCTATATAGAATATCATTTCTTGCTCATATCGCCCGCGGTCATAATCTACTTGTGGTATTTGCGACAACGCTTCTTCTATGCGAGTACGTATCTTGTTGATACGCTCTGTCTCATATTTAGGAACTTCATCCAGCAAGGCTGCAATGCGGTTAATACGTGTAGTGAAAAATTCACTTAGCTTTTTACCCTCTTTTGCACGAAATTCTCGCAATGCAGTGCATGCATCATCAACTGCTTTTAGCAATGCTACGCGGTCGGCATCATCTATCCCGTCAGCTTTCTCAATATGCATTACATCGGGTAGACGCAATAACACTGCGTACCAATCTGCCGGCTCCGGAATGCCAAGCTCTTCCGACATTCGCTCCAACTGGGACTTATAGGCGGCTACCTTTTCAATGTTGATGCTGACATCGGAAGTTGCTTCCAGTGTCTCAACATTTATGGAGAGGTCGGCTTTACCGCGTTCTATTTGTGATGCAACATGATTGCGACATTCCAATTCCATTTCTCTATATGATGAAGGAATACGACTGGAAAAATCAAGTTGCTTTGAGTTGAGCGTCTTCAGCTCTACGGTAAACTTTTTGGTATTGTTTTCTGCGACTCCTTTACCGAAGCCTGTCATTGATAATAACATGGTAAATTTGATTTATTTCTTACAAAATTACACATATACGTGGAAAAAACGTAACTTTGCAGTAAAAATTTGGATTGTTTCCCTAATTTTTTATTTACACTAATGACAATACTCAATATCGAAACATCAACCGATGTTTGCTCTGTAGCTGTAACCTACGATGGAATGGTGCTTTGTCACCGCGAAGATTTCTCCGGTCACAACCATGCAACTTTGCTGAGTGGCTTCGTTAAAGACTGCCTTGACCATATTGCCGCACATGAGATGAAGCTCGATGCTGTGGCGGTAAGCATTGGACCTGGTAGTTACACCGGATTGCGTATCGGCTTGTCGGAAGCAAAAGGGTTGTGTTATGCGCTTAATATCCCGCTAATCGGTATCGATACATTGAAAATTATGGCGGTCGAAGTGATGTTTACCCACAATATTCAAGGCGACGAACTATTTGTGCCGATGATTGATGCCCGTCGCATGGAAGTTTACACTGCCGTATATAATATGGCGTTTGAATCTCTTGTAGCGCCAACCCCGTTGATTCTTTCCGATGAGGCCTATGATAGCTTCCTTGCCGAAAATAAAATGTTATTCTTTGGAAACGGCTCCGACAAAGCACGACAAGTCATTTCTTCCCCCAATGCTACATTTATTCAAAATGTACATCCTCTTGCAGCTAATATGCTTCCTCTTGCCGAGCAAGCGTTCTCGCGCGGCGACTTCCTCGATTTAGCCTATAGTGTACCCCTTTATTTAAAGGAATTTCAAGCTACTAAGCCTAAAAAATTGTTCTAATTTTAGGCTAAATTATCTCCTATCTAACACCGTTGGGATATTCCTTGAGATATGCCTCGCAGGCTTCGCATAGCTCATCATACCATTCTTGTCCGAAGCGAGCAATTAACGGCCCTTTCAGAAATTGATATAATCTCAATCCCAACTTGCGTCCCAAAACTTCTGCCGGTCGACATATCTTCCATCTATGATAGTTGACTGCTATGAAATCGGGATATTCTGTCAGTCGCAATGGATATAAATGGCATGATGCCGGCTTTAGAAAATCAATACGCCCTTCTCGACACGCCTTTTCTATCGCACACAAGCATTTTCCATCCGGGCCATAACAAGTAAACGCACAATTTCGTCCTTCTACAATTGTAGTGACGAGGTCCCCTTCCTCATCTGTGTATGCAACTCCATTTTCTTCTACTTCACGAAGTCCGGCAGGAATCATATCTTCTTTGATTTGTGGCAAAACTTCTTCTATTCGTTTCACCTCTTCCGGAGTGACAGGTGCCCCGGCATCTCCCTCTATGCAACATTGACCGAGGCAGGCATCTAAATCACAACAAAAATATTGTTCTGCAAGGTCGAGGGTGACCAATACATTCTTTATCTGTAACATAATTTGTTCTTCATCCATAATTTATGCGTAGACTTGCCGCTATCTGCAACAACTATATGCTGATTTTATTTTGTTTCAAAGCCTCTACATACCTATCAATTCGATGTAATTCATTAGGTATATTTATTTGTTGAGGACAGTGTGGCGCACATTGACCGCAACCTATGCAATGGTTTGCTTGGCGCAATTTGGGCACTTTGCGATCGTAACCTACGAGAAACGCCTGTCGAGCCTTTCGGTAATTCTCATCTTGAGTGTTACCCGGCATATTGCCTTCATTCAAACACTTATTATAATGTAGCAATATCGCCGGAATATCCAATCCATACGGACACGGCATACAATATTTGCAGTCGTTGCATGGAATAGTTTTGAATTCCTTTATGCGATTGGCTGTATCAAGTAGTAATTCAAACTCTTCTCCGCTAAGTGGTTGCAAAGGTGAGTATGTCAGAATATTATCCTGCAAATGTTCCATATATGTCATACCGCTCAACACCGTCAAGACACCGGGGAAACTTCCTGCAAAACGAAATGCCCACGATGCTACACTCTTTTCCGGCTCACGTTGCTTGAGTTGCACCGCTATTGCATTGGGTATGTTTGATAGGCGACCGCCAAGCAATGGCTCCATTATCACGGCGGGAATTCCTCGCTTCTCAAGTTCTTGATACAGATATTCTGCATCCGAATGTTTCCAATCAATATAATTTAACTGAATCTGTACGAAATCCCATTTATACTCATCATGGCGCGATAATAAATAATCAAACACTTTGATGTCGCCATGAAATGAAAATCCGAGATTGCGTATGCGTCCCGCTTTGCGCTCTTCAACGAGGAAATCGAGAATTCCGTTTTTGACATATCTTGCTTCATATTCTTCCATACCTCGGCCCATCCCGATTGCATGTAATAACATGTAGTCAATATAATCAACTTGCAACTCCTTAAATGAATTTTCATACATTGCTATCGATGCCTCTCTGCTCCATGTGTTGGGGGAAAAGTTTGAGAGTTTTGTAGCTACATAATATTTGTTGCGTGGATAACGACTTAGTGCTATGCCTGTTGCCTTTTCAGAGCCACCTCGACAATAAGCCGGCGATGTGTCGAAATAATTTACTCCATGTGCTATCGCATAATCTACTAATTCGTTGACCATTTCTTGGTCGATTTCCGCATTACCATCATCTCCGCTCTGACTCTTATTCGGGAGTCGCATCATTCCATATCCCAGAAGCGACACTTTATCTCCCGTTGTAGGAGTAGTGCGATAGGTCATTTTATCAGTTGGTATCTCTGTCGCAGATATCCCTTTATTTTCTTCTTTGCCACAACCTGTTATTGCAGTAAGCCCGGCTGTTGCTACTCCTGCAACTCCGAGTGTTTTAAGAAAGTTGCGGCGGCTTATATCTTCTGTATGCTTTTTCTGATTATTCATGGCGTGTCGTTATCTATTATTTTTCACTATGAACCATGTGTCCCTCTACATATATTGCGCTAAATGGGCGCGATGGACACAAATTTTCACACGCTCCACATCCAATGCAAAGAGCTTCGTTGATTGCCGGAATTTTCACCGAATTATCATCTCCGACTTTTGAGGGTATCATTGTTATAGCTCCTGCCGGGCAGTGGCGAGCACAGTTGCCACATTCAACACCATCGGTCAATGGCACGCAATTTTTCTTTATCCACACTGCATGCCCGATTCGTATCGAACTTTTCTCTTCTATTGTTATAGGTTTAATAGCTCCGGTAGGGCAAACGTCCGAACAGCGAGTGCACTCCGGTCGACAATATCCTCTTTCATACGACATTTCCGGTTGCATCAACGACATCAATTCTGTCGATGGTCGCAACACTCCATTTGGACATGCCGATACACACAATTGACATGCTGTGCAATGTTGTGCAAAATTCTTTGCGCTCTTAGCTCCTGCCGGAATTATCGCGGTTGCGCGTTGCGGCACTTGTTTATCCTCAATTACAGCCAATCCACCATCCACTTTCTTCTCTTGTGCTTTCATGATAGATGTGGCAGCAACGGCAACTCCTATCGAAAGGAAGTTGCGACGTCCCGAATCGGTTGCTTTTGTGTCGCTCGTTTTGCTCAATTTAGAGTCCGCATTCTTTCGCTTGCGGGTAAAGCTAATCGCATTATGCTTGCATGTGTCAATACAATCCATACATGCCACGCATCGGCTATAGTCTATACTATGCTCATTGCCATTTATACATGATGCTTTGCATTTGCGGGAACACAGTCCGCAGCTATTGCATTTTTCTTTATCTATAACGATGCGGAATAATGAATAGCGAGACAACACGCCAAGTATTGTGCCTACAGGACATATCGTGTTGCAATATGTGCGTCCATTCTGCCATGCAAGAACAATCAACACTATCATAGTCACCGCTGCGATAATAAATGTGGGAACGCTCTTTATCCACACCTCAGTTTCATAGAATGTATAACTTTCGGCGCGTTCGGCGAAATATGCTAAAACATTATTACCCATCTGATATAAAGGTGTAAATAGATTGCTTACTATTCGCCCGAATGAACTATAAGGTGCCAATAAGGCTACAATCGAGCCTATTCCGGCGATAAATGCGATTACAAACAGAGCCAAAACACCGTAGCGCAACCACTTTTTCTCCGGTGAATAACTGAAACGATATTTCTTCTTTTTGCGCTTCCCGGAAATCCACGACACTATATCTTGAAATATTCCCAATGGACATATTACTGAACAGTACACTCTGCCTATTAGCAATGTAATAGCTACAAGAGCTACTACTACCACCACATTTAATGCCAACAAGGCCGGTAGAAATTGTATTTGCGCTGTCCACCCCAACCAAGCATGAACTGTTCCCGTAAAATCAAGGAACAAAGCGGTTACTGCGATAAAAAATAATACAGCGAGTGATAATCTGATTTTTCTTAGCATATCTGTAGGTTTGTTCTAATCCTATATTAATGATACATGACGGTTGTAACTCCAATGAGACGGTCGTAACGCTCGCCGCGATAGCGAGTATATACCTTCACGAGATATTCGTTGCGAGTAGGGTAGAAGTCTCCCTCTATTACGGCTGTTGATGCTTTATTATTGCTACTATCTGAATCAATTGCTAAATATTGATAATTATATGCCCCTTGTTTGAGAAGCAAGATTTTCTCATATCTCTCTGTTGCCCGATTGTAGGTCATCATTGACTGTGGGTCAAAGCGTCGGCAAGTCATATCACCATCAAGGAAAATCTGCTTCCCCACCAATTCCGGCGCATCAAGCGTGAAATGGGTGACAACATAATCGGCCTCAATATCCGAATACGATGAATTATATTCTCGTACAAAAAATCGTCCGCTTTGTGTTTGATCGTAGACATAACTCTCGGCACAACGAGGATAGTCGGTTGTCAATATTGCGTGGTAAAATGGGTCATAATAGTCTACCGTTTCAACATGCATTCCGGGATATGTCGTCGATACTATTTCCATGCGGCGATACTCATTCCCCGCAGGAAATATTAATTGTCGAAGATGCTCATAGTAGGCCGTTTTCCCCGATACACGTAATGGCTGGCGAACCATCACCTCATTGTCAAGTCGTCCGTTTTGCCCTACATAGACCATTAAATCATTAAAAATATCGTCAACTTCAGCATTGGTGGCATCTACCATTACCGACACCTGCTGATGTGCATCATTATAATCAATATCTGTCACGCTCAACACTTCGGCTCTAACCGTCGCAGTTGATTCCGACACCATAAATCGTGCTTGAAGTAGCGTTGTGTCCGGGTCCTCTTCTCTATACACTTTGAGCAGATAATTCCCCGACACTTTAAATTGAAATCGTTCATTGGGTAGAGATATGCGATAGTTGACATAATGTGTCGCTGTCATGCGCGAGTATTCATAATCTTCAATATCTCCGAAATTAAATCCATCAAGATATTCCGATTCAACAAGTGATGATTCTGTCCAATTAGCATTGCAATGCACCAACGAATATCGCAAATATGAATGATTCTCGGC
>JAFXHY010000135.1 GCA_017536215.1 Muribaculaceae bacterium
GTAGTTTATTCGGGAGATTTCTGGGATTTCTATGAGGGTGTGGCAGTGATGAAGGAGGCGCTACCGATAGGTGTAGTGTTGACAATCCCGGCAGCGGGTAGTGAGGGCTCCGGAAATTCTGTTATCACACGAAGAAGTGATATGAAAAAGATATCGTTGCGCACGGATATGGCATTACGCCCAAAATTTGCAGTGCTTAATCCTGAGTTGACTTTTACGTTGCCTGCGTTTCAAGTGGCGAGTGGAGTAGTAGATATGATGGCGCATATCATGGAGCGCTATTTTACTCCGACGGAAAATTGTAGGACTACAGACCGCGTAGCCGAAGGGCTATTGCGAGCAATCATAGAAGAGGCTCCTAAAACGTTGGCATCCCCGACCGATTATGATTCGCGTGCTAATATTATGTGGGCAGGAACGTTAGCTCATAACGGAGTGTGTGGATGTGGAAGGGTAGAAGATTGGGTTAGCCACTTTATGGAGCATGAAATATCGGCAGTGTATGGAGTTACGCATGGGGCGGGATTGGCGACAGTATTCCCGGCGTGGATGACGTTTATGGCAGAACAGAAGCCGTGGCGCGTTGCGCAGTTTGCCCGTGAGGTTATGGGTGTAGAATTGTCGGATGACTATGCTGCCGCGTCGGAGGGGATAGGTAGATTGAAGGAATTTTATCGTTCGATAGGGATGCCTGTTACGATGGGAGAGTTAGGAGTGGAGTCACCGGATATAGAGTTGTTGACGTCGCGTTTGCATCGCAATAAGGGAGCGGAAATAGGAGGATATTATCGACTGACTGCTGAAGATACCCGAAAGATATATGAGTTGATGTTGTAGCCTTTCCGAGAGTTTCGCTTCGCTCAATCGCTTCTCCGGCAGTTTAAAAACAGCCGGTTATTGACTCGCTGTCGCGACCCGTCCTTGCGGACGAATGTGAGGGCCGGGAGACCCTCATCCCATAGGCTGACGCGGTGGAATCATGAGGGGCGGGAGATTACCAACCGCCGGAAGCACCGCCACCACCGGTAGAGCCACCGCCAAAGCTTCCGCCACCAAAACCACCACCGAAGCCACCGCCTCCGCGTCCAATCCCTCCTACGGGTAGAATGACAACGGGAGTGGCTAATTTCGCAATTTCGTATTGAATACGTCGGCTTTTGTTGCAGTTTTTGCAGAAGTAGGTTTTTTCACCAATGCCTTTTAATTCAGTGGTAGGTTGAGCAATCACCTTATTGGAGACTTCGAGTTCGGCGCGAGAACCACAATTAGGGCAAGTGTTGTATGGTAGCGTATAATTAATGTAGGGAAGGACACGAGTAGTACCGCAGTCGTTGCAAAGCCATACGTCGTAGTCTACCGAACCAATATTTTCTTCGCGGTCCTGAGCCGGAGTCAGAAATTCGTTGTCGTGTACTTCATCGATAAGTTGCATTTTAGCGTTGCAGTTCGGACAGAGAGCACGAGCACGGCGGGCGCGATGCATTAGAAACTTCAAAAGGAAGAAACTGAGAATTGGAATGCAAAGGAATGCGATTGAAATTACGAGAGTCGGGACAGCGAGTTGTCGCAATTTGTCGTAGCGTTCGTGCCTGTCGAGGTTGCTTGAACGAATAAAAGTAGCGATAGCCAATATGGTCAATATAATAAAAGCAACGACACCCAATTTGAGGTAAGTAGGGAAGAAGTCGTCGTCATCTTTAGCGTCGGCATTGTTTTCGTATTGAGATATTAGGTCGTCGGCATATTTAGGGTCAGAGAGAACATTGCCAATAGCTCCGGCTGCATATATGACAGCATTGTCGATGTTGCCTTCAAGCATATTGGGCGCAATAATGTTGCGAATAATTCTACCGCAGCGAGCGTCGGTAAGTGCGATTTCTGTGCCGCGGCCGGTGCGAATCACGGCTTTACGGTCGTTGACAGAAATTAGAAGAAGGAGCCCGTTGTCGGTGTCTTCCTTCCCGATTCCCCAAGCTTCAAATAGGTCGGTGGCGAATTGGTTGATTTCGTTGTTCTCGTCGATGTTGCTGATAATTACAGCAACAACTTCGGCGGTTGTAGAACGCCAAATATTGCCAATTATGGAGTCGGTGCGTGAGATGGCAGCTTGAGAGAGATAGTTGTCGGGGTCGGACACAAAACGAGTTGAGTCGGCAAGGTGGACATTCGGAATGTCGTTGATAGAACGAGCACCGATTGAGAGGGAAATAAAAGATATTATTGTAATAAAAAAGAGACGCATGGGGATTGAAATGATTTGGAATTATACAGCAGGCAATGACATGCCGTTGAGTTTCCTATATAGGTCGAGCGCGTATACGTCGGTCATAGCAGAAACGTGGTCGAGAACAGCTTGAATCTTTTCGAAAAGAGTGGGAGCATAAACGTTGTACTGTCGCGGGACTTTCGAAAGGAGTAATTTAGAGTAGTTGAGGTGGGGATATCGCACAGCGTGAATAAGTTTTTCGAGCAGGAAGGTAATGATTTTATTACCAGCCAATTCGATGTCGACAACGTCGGGGGCGCAGTAAATCCGTTCCCAAGATAATTTAGAACAAGCATTATAGGCGCGGCTTTCGATAGAGTCTACGTTAGAGAGAAGAGAGCCAGAGAAAGTACCATTAAGAATCGCTTCTTCGTTGTCGAGGAAAGCATTTTTGCAGCAGTTGACCAAAGCGCCAATTGCGCAAGAGCGAAGATAGGCAATTTTCTCGTTGGGGTCCTCAACGCGATTCATGTGGTCGATAATTTCGTCGCGTCGCGGATTTTTGAAGAAGTCGAGGAGAAGAGAGATGACAGTTTCGGTAGATAGGATTTTGAGTTTATGAGCGTCCTCGAGGTCCATAATTTCGTAGCAAATGTCGTCGGCAGCTTCAACGATGTAGACGAGAGGATGTCGCGCAAAACAAAGAGATCCATCGACCGATGGTATTTGAATAATACCGAGATGTTCAGCAATTTGCTTGAATCGAAGGCGTTCGGTAGTAAAGAAGCCGAATTTCCCTTTGCCATTAGCGAGAGAAGAGTCGTAGGGGTATTTCACAATAGAGGCGAGAGTGGAGTAGGTCATAGCGAACCCACCGGGACGACGACCGAGAAATTGGTGAGTCAGGACACGAAGTGAATTTGCATTGCCTTCGAAGTTAATAAGGTCGGTCCATTGCTCGGGAGCGAGTTGGTTGACAAGGTCGCTACCGGCACCTTCAGAGAAGAAAGTAGCGATAGCTTTTTCACCGGAGTGCCCAAATGGCGGATTTCCGAGGTCGTGGGCCAAGCAACCGGCAGCGACAATGTCGCCGATAGAATAAAAAGTTTCGGCGGGGACTTCCGGGTGTCTTTGTCGAAGGACAGCAGCGATGTCGTTGGCTAAAGAACGCCCGACGCAAGCTACTTCGATA
>JAFXHY010000136.1 GCA_017536215.1 Muribaculaceae bacterium
AAGTCCTCCCGCAATTGCTCGCAGGAGGACTTTCGTTATAAAATAGCTATTGTTTAACAACAATTTTATTTAATCCACCAATTCTCCGGATTAGAGATGATAGCTGCTGCTGCCGTCGGATTTTCAAAGCGGCTTGATATTTTCTCTACCATCAATGCCGGGTGGTCAACACGGTGGTGCGACACTCGCATCAAGTCGAAGAAGCGATTTCCTTCAAAGCATGTTTCAGCGGCCATTTCTTGAAGGATTTCATTTTCTACCCACTCGATTGAGTCATTCAAATTGTCAAATTCAGGAATTAAATACCCACTCTTTGTCAAGCGAATACCATAACCGCGACCACGCATCGCTGTGCCGTAGTTTGCATCATACTTTCCATTGTCGAAATTGACATACGGCTCTCCTTGCAATTCCCACTTCATCACGCGAGTTGAATCCGCCATTGCTTCACGCTTCAATCCGGTTGTCATAACAGCAAATGCTACCGATGGTTTGCCGGCGCGGTTGATTGCCTCTGCATAGCGTAGATAGAGCGACGGGGTGCGATACGTCGGGATGGAATGTAAATGACGTGGCGACTGATAATCAAACATTTCATTGTCCGGATTGGTCACCCATGCTGTTTCGCCATTATTAAAATACTTTGTAATCAAAATATCCTGCTGGTCGTCGTGGGCATGTGTATAACCATAAGCGCCTGCGAAGTCTCCCTTACTGTCGGCAAATGTGGCCATTCCGCGAAGGTCTCCTTCAAACGTTCCCGTTACCAAAATTGAGCTTTCGCCATCTGCATAGTAATGCAATGCCTCTTCCATATTTTTTATGAAATTCTTGGCAGGCAACATCTGTGGCACCAACGAATATGTCTTGTTTATGAGGTCGTCGCGATAAGCATCGGCATCATTTGAGAATGGGATGCGAGAAATTACTTCACTCTTATACGCTGTAGCATTATTTCCCCAAACTCCCGTACGCGTATTATTACCCCAACGAGTAGCATACTCCGTGGTGATATACTTGTTGTAATAATCTATATAATTATAATATAGCTGTGCAGCTACTTCATAATTATTCTTGTAGAGATGAATATCGGCTGCTATCAACGTCGGACGTACAAATGCCTCTGTTGAGTTATAATCTCCAATGTTGCCAAAATTAGGAACATCCATGCCAATATAAGGCTCTATATCGGCAAGAATTTTATCAAGTGCTGCATCAAAAGGCAATACGGGATAATTGGCATTAGCGCCATCCACGGTTGTGATTGGTTCGGTGAACCATGTCAACTCTCCAAAATTGAGCGCTACCTGCATCTGGGTCCATGCACGAATTGAACGAATTCCCACATAGTCCGACATCATCACCTTATTGTTGTGCAATACTATCGATGTATCCATACGCGCGATAGCGTAGTTACAGTTATTTATCACGTTATAGTAATCTGCACGCGACAAATATGCATTCTCTGCCGTAACATTGAATTGTGAGATTTCTTGCAACGAATAGTTGGCTGTCGACGGCACCTCTACAAGATCGCCACGGAGCTCTCCAAAGAGAACATAACGCTCAGCCAATAATTGCTGCTGCGCCAAAATTCCCATCACGGAATAAAGCGAGTCCTGCGCCGAATCCAAATGCATATCTTCTTCCAAGATATAATCGTCCGACTTCGTATCAAGCATATCTTCACATGAGCTGACTGCAACGGTCATCATCCCCGCTACGGCCATCATTGCTATATATTTTACTGTTTTCATGTGGTTCTTTTCTTCTGTGTTTATTTTCTGATATCTGTGACTCCCTTTTTTATAAGTTAACCTTCACACCGAAGTTAAATTCTCGTGCTTGGGGCACCATGCCGGCATCTATTCCGAGATACAACGGCGATGTGCCAAACGCAAACTCCGGATCCGGTCCGAGATATTTGGTCCAAGTACATAGATTGTTCACTGCAAACGAGAGGGTTACACCTTGAATGTAGGGTGATGAGATTGGAATTCTATAATCTATCGACAATGATTTCCATTTCAAATAGCTTGCATCTTCAATCCAACGATCTGAGAAGCGAGAATTACCCATCGGGTCTTCGTAAACGGCGCGAGGCACGTCGGTCACTTGTCCTTCGGCTACCCAACGATTGAGCATCGCTGTCGTCTGGTTGAAAATATCGCTCCCTGATTCAAGATTGGCACGAAGTGCGTTATAAGCATCGTTGCCAAGTGAATAGGTGAACACTGTTCCAAGGGTAAGATTCTTCCATGTCAAACGGAAGTTGAAATTACCAAACAAATCGGGATTCGGGTCACCGATTATCTTGCGGTCCTTTTCATCGATTACTCCATCTTTCACATTATCCTTGAAGCGCATATCGCCGGCTGTGAACGGGGTTAATGAACCGTCGTCATTGCGGATTGCGAGATTTGCTGCTTGTGATTCTGCTACTGTTGAGAACACGCCATCCGACTCATAGCCGTAGAACACTCCCACCGGATTGCCTACTGCGGTCAACACCTGACCACCGCAGATATCGGTTAATATCTGACCCTCGGGAAGTGATGTTACTTTATTCTTGTAGTGACCCACATTTGCACCGATATCAAGTTTCCAATCGCGGAAATTCAATGCTCGCACTGTAGTTGAGAAATTAATACCTTTATTGGTCATATCGCCACTATTGCTCCAATAGTATTTCAATCCTACTACATCTTGAGCTTGCTTCTGAATCAACATATCGCTGGTCTTTGATGTATAGTAGTCAAACGACATTGTCCATCGGTTGTTAAACAAGCTGGCATCAAAGCCGATTCGCCATGTATTGGTGGTTTCCCATTTCAAGCGGTCGTTTCCGATATTGGAAATAACGTAACCAAATCCGCCATTACCCAATTCCTTGGATGCAAAATAGGTTCTATCGGCATAATATGGAATCTTATCATTTCCTGCTATATCGTAGCTCATGCGCAATTTCAACATATTGATGAAATTAACATCGCGCATCCAGTTCTCCGACGACATCAACCATGCTGCTGAAACTGATGGGAAGAATGCCCAAGGCACTCCGGCAATATTTACTGTTCCTTCGGCTTGCTTGCCAAAACGTGAGTTGCTTTCCATTACAGCATCAAAATTCAATATATAACGCTGCTTGAACGCATATTCTCCCGATACATACCATGCAAGATTGCGCCACTCAAGGTCGCGACCCGACACAAAATGTAGCGATGATGAAGTATTCCCAAGGTCATTGATAAAGTCCGACGGAGTATTGTGCCCTTCTCCGCAAGATGTGATATATGTATCATTTTGATAACGGAATCCTCCGGTGAGCGACAAGTTATGTTCTATACCTCGCAATGGATTGTAGAATAAATGAATATCACCGATAAATGTTGTGTGACGATTCATCAAATTCTTAACCACGTTGCGGCTCTCGGCATAGATTTCTCCATTATGATTATAGAAATCTCGCTCATCCACACCATAGTCGGGTACAAATGAATTTTCTTTCTCTTTATCAAATGTATAAGCGATAAGAGCTTCTGCCGTCAATGCATCGTTAAATTTATAGCGTGGTGCTGCATTGAGATTGAAGCGATAGTTGCGGCTCTCTCCGATTCCCAAATCAAGGATATTCATTGGGTTGGTCACATCCAACTCATCCTTATCCGCATATTTTGATGTCAACGAACCGTCAAGCGCTAAGATATTGGGGTGATAGAGCGGTGACTTAATCATCGAAATATAATAGGGCGACGAATATGCATTCAACCCATCATCGCGCAACTCGAAATTATCTTGAGCATATGCTATATCGAAACGCAACGTAGAGCCTCGCCACAAATTAATGTCGGAGTTAAAGCGCACGTTGATGCGGTCAAACGATGTCTCCTTTATTGAACCCTCATTTTTGGTATAGCCTAATGAGAACATATAAAGAGCACGGTCGTCACCACCTTTCACACTTACTCCGTAGTTCATCATCACTCCGTCACGCGACACGAGGTCCATCCAATTGGTATTATTGTGCGTGTCATAATATTGTGATGATGTCGGGTCATCGTTCAAGAAGCCCAAGCGGTCGATAGTCTGCTGGTCATCATATTTATCCTTAATAATATCGGATGCATAGATACGATACTGGTTGGCATCCATCATAGGGATTTGCTTGGTTATAGAGCGCCAACCCACACGGGCATAAGCCTCAATTTCGGTCGCTTCGGTTTTAGCTCGTTTGGTCTCAATAATGACAACTCCGTTACCACCTTTCGAGCCATAGATAGCTGTGCCATTTTTCATTACGTAGATATTAGCAATATCATCAGGTGAAATTAGCGCTAAGGGGTTGTTGTAGTGACCATCAAGAATTGATGCATTATCCTCTGAGGTTGTCCACACCACACCATCTACCACATAGAGAGGTTGCGACGATGAATTTATAGAGTGTAAACCTTCTACAAATACTACGTGGCCGGCACCGGGCATGCCCGAACGCGAGATTGAATATAAATCTCCTTGTAGGTCGGCTACAGAATTGTCGGCTACAGTCTGACCGATTGCAAATTCTGTACGGTCATTATGCGTATCGGCGGTCAACGCATTTTTATAGATATCACTCTCCATTGGTGATGACAACTTGATTGTCAAATCTTTTTCGCCTCGGATTGGCACATAGATTTCTGCAAAACCGGGGGCAGCTACCAGCAATGTGGTAGCGCCTTTGGGTAGATCCAAGCTGAATTTACCATTATCGTCGGTCATCGCCATTGTTTGCGAGTTTACTACTGTTACACGCGCGCCGGGCAACGGCATTCCTGTCGACGAATCAAGCACCTGACCCCCTAAAGTATTAGTTGTGACTGCTTCTTGGGGCGGAGTTGATGTTTCTTGTGCCTGCATGGTTGTCGGCATGCCGATACCGAGCATTGCTGCCACCGATGCATACATCACCGGTCGAAGCATCTTTTTGGATGTTTTATATGATTGTTTCATAGTGGTCGTTTATTTTTTGATAGGCACAAACACTACTCGGTCTATGCGGAATTTTCGCACCATCTCGTTGCGGTTGAACTCGGCGTTAGCTACATCAGTCTTGATAAGCAATTTTGTTGTATTGACCCTATCATTAGTTGTGTGCAACGGATCTATCAACCATAGCATATCATAATAATTTGACACCGGGAATGATACCGGCTCATCATTAACCTTCATCCAAGTCATCTCTTGGTCATTCGTAACATACTTTGTGCCCTTTTGGTCACGGAACGTAACGGTCTTATTGCGACCATTCGCTTGCATATATGTCAAAGAGAACACCAAACGAGTCTTTTCTATATTGAGTGTATCGGTCACTGTGCCGGGGACAAATGATACGTAGATATCATATTCGGCCGACAACACATTCGGTATTGTTACTGTCACACCCGGTTGCGTTGCTGTTGAACCTGTCGATACCACCTCTATATAGCGAGCCTCGCTTATTGAATCAAAGTGAATATTTTCAGCATCTACCGAACGCGTGTATATCGCACTCGCGGCGGCGGCCTGACGTCCCTCTTGCTCCTCTCCTTCTACTTCGAGCAACTTGTTCCATGTCGCTACATTGTCATATTTAAGTTCCGATGCAAGATACATTACTCCATTTGATGCGCCCTCTTTCACCGTTCCTCCGAAAAGTTCTGTCGGGTCTACAACTTCACTTCCGCGAGTTGACCACAAATCCACCTCCGTAGCCGGATTTTCTATCACACGACGATAAACCAGATCATTGACGATGGCCAACTTGGTTTGTACATCTCCGATTGAATCTGCAATGGCGGCATCTTTGTCGTATACATTGTAGTACGGACGAATACGTTCATACGCTTTGTCCCACGCTTCATTGTCGGGGATAATCATCGAGAACAAAGAGTCCTCATCTGCGATATCTCCAATACCATACCACGGGTGTTGCAACACCGGATTATAGTCATACATCACGGAGTCATACACTGTTGCTCCATTTGCATCTACTCCAATTGGACGTGATGCTTCCAAATCCATTTCGCGAGTGTCGTAGAGTGCGATAAATTCTGCAATCTTTGATGTCGATGCATGAACATCAATGTATTCGCGGAGATTGTATGAATAGGGTATTTGGTCGGCCAATATGTGTAATATACCATTGTGTGCTATAATATCGGCATCCAACACCGCTGCAGTTCCAAAGGTATTTCCTTCAAAACCGAAACGTTTGCCATTATACATCTTCACTGTGCCGGTTTCTCCCATTGCGGTGGAATTATTGAAACGGGCGATATGGTTTAATACTATACGTTTTACTGCTGCAACATCCTCAAGGTCTACTTCAGTAAGTGCTTCATTGACCGGTGCAAACACTGTAAAGGTCTGCGACGATGCCAACAATTCATCGTATCCTGAGATTTCAAGCATCTGAGCGAATGTCGATAGCTGGGCATCGGCTTGGATTAACTCCATCACCGATTCCTTTGCGGTCTGTTCCGACTGCTCATAGTGATTGTCCCACTCCTCGGAGCATGAAGTCATGACTCCGGCTATGGCGAGCAATCCGATTAATATTCTTGACTGTTTCATGTATTAATTCTGTTAATAGGGTGATGGATTAATAAATATCTTCATATTCTATCAACGAAATGGGTACCAATTCGATTAAGTCGCCATTGTACTCATTGCCCGGTGATAACACATTCTTAGCTCGCAAATAGTGAGCTCCATATTCCTGCACACTCAAGTTGCCGATTATCACGCGCAAATATTCTGCGGTGTGACGAAGCACTGAGTTGTAGTGGTAATTGATTGCTGATGCCGGGCCCTTCATATAGCCGCGATTTCGCATCGCTTTATCAATTTCTTTATCTTCCGGACCTCCGGTATCTGCAACCCAACCTACTCGTGGGTCGGTTCCTTCAACACGCAAATCCACCGGAATACCTTGGATTACGCCATCAAGGAAGAATTGAGCGATTCCTCGCCACCACACGCGAGAGTAACCCATACGCACTTCCCAATTGCCGGGAGGCACGGTTGGCAAGCGCAACGTAAAGTCATACCATCCGTTCAACTTCAACTCATCAGCTTGATACATTGTCCATCCTTCCGATGCCCACATCACAATTTCGGTCTCCGGAGTGAACGACAAGTGCTTAGCGCAGAAATCGTGAGGAATTGTGCGAGCAGAGGCTCCATCCGGTATTACTTCTGTTAATTGCCAGCGAATATTATTATTGGTGAGTTCTGGAGGTATATTGTACATATCCACGCGGATACGACAGTTCAATACGTCATTTTCCATTACATCTTTATCGTAGACCAACAAGTTGTCGATAGAGTGTACATATCCATTGGCGCCTCCAATATTACTTTTCGCCTCTACTACTTGTACGCAACGTCCATCTTTCTGAACATTTATCTTCGAGCCCACTTGGATTTTCATCAAATAGAACTCTCGCATTGTTTCATAGAATTCAACACGGTCCTTCATTGAGTTGGGGACTGTGTTTCGTCCTGAATACAAGAATGAGTTAGTAGGCATCTGACGGTCAAGGATGTGATATGACACAAACTGATTGAGCGCATTGCTACGGTCGGTGTAATCGTCCGAACCATTATCATAGTATTGACGGGCAACGGCTTCCATGTCGGCAATTGAATGAATTCCATGCGCCGCATAAACTTCGTCGGGCTCTACAAAAAGTGTATATCCATAACGTTTTGTTTTGGGCAACAAGCAGTCCCATCCGGCTTGTGTGATATGCGCATTGCTTGTCGGACAAACATAGTTAAGATCGTAAGTGCGTCTCAACGAGTCGTCAAGATGTGTCACCTCCAACGCTTCAGCAAAAAGGTTGAATGTTTGTTCTTTTCCGATTACATCTGGTTGAGTCAATATATCACACACAAAATCCTTATTGGGTGAAATCACATTATTCACAAGATGGATTACTCCATTGTGGACCTCGATATCTCGCTCAATAATTCTGACGGTCTTGTTAATATAAATCTGCAATCCGCTCAATTCGGGATCGGCTTGGAATGATACAACCAAGAAGTTGTCCGACATCGACGGCTCTCCTAACGCGCCTTCTTCAAAGTTTTCCGACAAATAATCGCGACCGGGGCTATTGATGATATGATTGTACACCATTTGACGCTTTTCTTCTTTACTCATTGATTCCAATGATATGCCGGTTTCGCTGAAATATTTCTCAAATGCGTCATTATTGGGAAGGAACAATGTGTAGTGTCCGTAGGTCGAAAGTAATGAATTCAACCCCGTAGTTTGCACCATTTCTGCAAAAATCGAGTATTGAGGATCTCCCTCTACATACGAGCATACAGTGTCTCC
>JAFXHY010000137.1 GCA_017536215.1 Muribaculaceae bacterium
GGCTATTTTATATCCTATTCTTTTCATTTTATTCTCCTTTTACTATTCTTTTACGATGAAACCTTTCACTGCTTCGCTTCCATCCACCACCCCATCAAGCGCAACTGAAACGATTTGATTATCCATACATTCCGATGCTTCCACCGAAACCTTGATATAATTGTCGGTAAAACCGCCCATTGGCATCCCTTCCGCCGAATGTTCAAGCAACACCTCGCGAGTTGTGCCTATAAACTGCTCTCTGAATGCCGATAACTTCTTTTCTGAAAGCGCCAACATTCTCGCAGCTCGCTTATGTTTATCCTCCTGACTGACCACATGAGAGATATCCAATGCCTTCGTATCCGGACGTTCTGAGTACGGGAAAACGTGCAAACACGATATATCCAACGACTCCACAAAACTATATGAACGCTCAAACTCCTCAGCGGTTTCGCCTCGAGCGCCCACAATCAAGTCTACACCAATAAACGCATGAGGCATCACAGCGCGTATTCTCTCTATTTTATGGCGGAACAATGCGGTGTCGTAATGGCGGCGCATCAATCGCAACACCTCATCCGACCCACACTGCAACGGAATATGAAAATGAGGCATAAATCGCTTCGAATTCGCCACAAACTCTATAATTTCATCTGTCAGCAAGTTAGGCTCTATCGATGAAATACGATAACGGGCTATACCCTCTACTTCATCAAGCGAACGACACAAATCAATAAATTTCTCATCGCTCCCTTTTCCGAAATCACCGATATTAACCCCGGTAATTACGATTTCTTTACCTCCACGAGAAGCCACATCGCGAGCCTGCGACACTATCTCCGCTATCGATGAGGAGCGGCTGCGACCTCGCGCGCGAGGTATCGTGCAATATGTACACCAATAATCACACCCATCTTGCACCTTCAAAAAATAGCGAGTTCTATCCCCTCGCGAACACGATGGATTAAACCGCGTCATCTTTTGCAACGGAGTTATCAAACATTGAGCATTCTTATCTGCAATCCATTGGTCGATATAGTCAGGTACCTGATTTTTTCTATCCGTACCCGCAACAATAACCACCCCGGGGAGCGCCGACACCTCATCCCCTTTCAACTGAGCATAGCAACCGGTCACCACTATTGCCGCATCGGGGTAACGACGATGAAACGACCGAATCGTTTGCCGACATTTTTTATCGGCTTCTGCCGTCACTGAGCAACTGTTGATAAGGATTATATCGGGAATTTCTCCATCTCCACATCGCTGTATCCCTCGTGCTTCAAGCATCTCTGCAATTGTGGAGGTCTCCGCAAAATTCAGTTTACACCCAAATGTATGATACAAACAAAGCATTTCAATATCTCTTTTATCACAAATTACCCCACGTCGTCATTTTCGTGGGGTAATTCGTAGGCTCACCCTATTTAGGGCTATTATCAGTTATTCCTAATTATTTATCCAAGCCGTGCTTGCGAAGCAATGCCTCTGCATTAGGCTCTTGACCGCGGAATTTTACATACAATTCCATCGGATCTTCGCTTCCACCTTTTTCAAGCACGTTTTCTTTGAATGAGCGTGCTGTTTCGGGATCAAAAGCACCTTTTTCTGCAAACAATTCAAAAGCATCGGCATCAAGTACCTCTGCCCATAGATATGTATAATATCCCGATGCATATCCGTCGCTACCGAAGATATGTTTGAAATATGTACTGTGATAACGATATTCTACCTCACGCGGCATTCCGAGTTCCTCTACCACCTTTTCTTCAAATGCATTAATATCAACATCTTCGGTATAATCCATCAAGCCATATTGCAAATCAAGATAAGATGCGGCTACGCGTTCTGCCATATTGAAACCGGCATTATGGCGCGATGCGGCTTGCAATTTTGCAACCAATTCATCGGGAATTACTTCCCCTGTCTTATAATGACGAGCATAAACCTTCAGCAACTCCGGTTCAAGCGCCCAATGCTCGGTCAACTGCGACGGCAATTCTACGAAATCGCGGTCAACTGCTGTTCCCGACTGACATTTATACTTCGCACGCGACAACATGCCATGCAAGCCATGCCCAAATTCATGGAACATTGTTGCCACATCGTCAAGCGACAACAACGACGGCATTTCGGCTGTTGGCGCTGCAAAATTACATACATTGTAGACTATCGGGCGAACTGCTGTGCCATCGGCTGCGACATACGATGATTTCATCTCATCCATCCACGCGCCTTGACGTTTTGACGGACGTGTAAAGAAGTCGGTCATGAATACTGCCACATGATTTCCTTCAAGGTCTACAACTTCATACACCTTCACATCGGGGTGATACTTGGGGGCATCAGGCAACTCTACAAATTTCACACCATATAATCTTTCTGCAAGGGTGAATATACCTTTGCGCACTGAATCAACTTGGAAATATTGACGCACTTCATTTTCATCAAGGTCATATTTCTTTACTCGCACCTTTTCGGCATAATAGTAATAATCCCACGGCTCTATCTTTAGATTATCTCCTCGTTCATCGGCAAGTTGTTGCATCTCTGCCACCTCTGCCTTCACTTGCTTCACGGTCGGAGTCCAAACCTTCATCAACAAATCAAGAGCATTTTGCGGAGTCTTTGCCATCACCTTATCCGTCATATAAGATGCATAGTTTGCATAGCCAAGCAACTTAGCTTTTGCCGAACGTACTCGCAAAATATCATTGATTACCGGACGATTGTCATATTCACCTTCTGATGCCAACTTAGAATATCCTACATACATATCTTGGCGAAGTTGACGGTCATCGGCATATTGCAACACTGCCAATCTACTCGGTGCATGTAGTGTAAATGCCCACGCGCCTTTCTCGCCTCGTTTTTCGGCCTCAGCGGCTGCGGTTGCAATCGTACCTTCCGGAAGTCCCGACAATCGCGACTCTTCTTTCACTATAATAGCAAAATCATTAGTCGCGGCAAGCAAGTTTTGGTTGAATTTCAAATACAAATCCGACAACTCTACATTTAGCTCCGACAATTTCGCCTTGTCTTCTGCCGACAACAATGCTCCGTTGCGCACGAAATCCTTATACGATTCCTCTACTGCACGCTTCTGCTCGGCATCAAGTGCTTCGCTATGTTCATAAAGATATTTCACACGATTAAACAGACTGTCGTTCATCGACACTTCATCATAGTATCGTGATATCATTGGAGTAACAGTCTTGGCTATCTCTTCCATTTCAGGAGATGAATCTGCCTCCGACAAGCTGAAGAACACTCTGCTCACACGATCCAATGTTGCGCCCGCATTGTCCATCGCAACGATGGTATTTTCAAATGTAGGTGTCTCCTCATTTGCCACAATTGCTGCGATATCTGCACGTGCTTCCTCCACTCCTTTGGTGAATGCCGGCACATAATGCTCTATCGAGATTTTATCAAACGGAGGAATATCATATTCCGTGTTATACTCTGCCAAGAATGGATTGGCTTCTTCTTTTGTTTTCGAACAACTTCCTAACGATGTAACTATCGCTGCTGCTGCCATTGCTGTAACAATTTGTTTTTTCATATACTGTGTTGATTGATTTATTTACCGTGTTGATTGACTGATTTATTCCTAAGAACTACAAATTTACAGAAATATTTCCACAAAAACAACACAAATTCATACACCATGTAGGGCTGCACTCCGGTGCAGCCGCCAATCAGCTGATAACCAATTAAAGTTTGAGAACGTTGCAAAACTATATTTAACGATCAAAAGTCACAGCGAATTGTAGGGACGCAATTCATCGCGTCCGCACTATAATTGTGATAATCAACGTATTATATTTTCGGACGCGGACACCTTGGTATGTTGCAGAACTACAAAATTCTGGCTTACAGAGTAGGGACGCACGGTCTGTGCGTCCCTACTATTGGATGGAGGTTTTGTAACACCCACAATATTGTCCTATCCCCGTCCGGAGCATAAGCGGAGGGCGGGGCGCAAACGATAGGCAGCACCGAGCCCGGGGACCGGGCGAGTGTGTAAACAATTAAAATAAAAATTTTTCACCCCCACTGTTAGATTTCCTTCCCCCGGCGTGTCCTTATAGAAACCAAAAACAAAAAAACAGTCATGAAAAAATTATTTGCCTCCCTCCTGATGCTCGCCGTCGCATCCCTCTGTATGAACGTCAGCGCACGCCGGTTCGACCCCGTCACTGTCACCAATATCGCCGGAGAGAAAGTCACCCTCCCGCTCCATACCCCCTGCATCGTCACCTTCTACTGGGAAAGCTGCCACTGGTGCCACAAAGCCATGGACTGTATCCGCGACACCGAACGCGAAGTCCGCGACTACCTCGGCGAAGAAATGCCCATAATCGACATCTGCTGGCACTCCCCCAACTGCTTCATCGCCTGCTACGACTCCGAAGATGAAAAGCAGCGCATTATCCAGCGCTTCATCGACAACCGTTGGGAAACCTCAAAACTCTATTTCATCGACGGCTGGAAAGCCATGTTCAATTACCTCGCACAATATGATTTGCAAGCAGTCCCCGTCATAATGTCAATCGGCAGTGACAACAATATTCGTCAGACCATCGTCGGCTACAAACCTACCCTAAGCGAAAAACTCTACGACATCATCTTCAACATCTCCGCCGCTTTCTGAATTTTTTATTATCTTTACAACCCATGGCAAAGAGCAAACAAAATACTCCCGAAAACTACAGCTACGGCATGGCCCACGAGTACGTCGACCTCGGCCTCTCGGTAAAGTGGGCCACATGCAATCTCGGCTCATACCTTCCCGAAGAACCCGGCGATTACTTCGCCTTCGGCGAGACTGCTCCCGGACAGCATTTCGACAGCGAACTTTACACCCC
>JAFXHY010000138.1 GCA_017536215.1 Muribaculaceae bacterium
CTCTTCTCAAACTCATTGCCACCCGCAGTCGTAGGTGCAAGCATCGAGATGTTCAAGATGTTGGAGGAGAGCAACGAGTTGCACGACCGATTGGTTGCCAACGTAGAGCACTTCCGCTC
Source organism: Muribaculaceae bacterium (assembly GCA_017536215.1). Classification (GTDB taxonomy): domain Bacteria; phylum Bacteroidota; class Bacteroidia; order Bacteroidales; family Muribaculaceae; genus JAGBWK01. Next base: position 120 of record JAFXHY010000138.1, read on the forward strand.
GAAGATGATTGCCGCAGGTTTCGATATCAAGCCTACTCAGTCGGCTATCTGCGCCGTGATGTTGTACGATGCAAAGCTCTCGCAGGATTTCGCTGCCAAGTTGCAGGAGGAGGGCGTATTCGTAACAGGATTCTACTACCCCGTTGTGCCAAAGGGCCAGGCTCGTATCCGCGTACAGGTGTCGGCAGGTCACACAACCGAGCAGTTGGATCGCTGCGTCGAGGCCTTCACTAAGATTGGCAAGGAGTTGGGCGTTTTGAAATAATCGGCAGAGATTATGGCAAAGAGTTCATTGGACGCAATCGATAAAAAGATACTTCGATTCCTTATCAAAAATGCCCGTACACCGTTTTTGGAGATTGCCCGCGAGTGCGGCATCTCGGGTGCGGCTATCCACCAGCGTATCAAGAAGCTGGAGGATATGGGCGTGATTCAGGGTAGTCGCCTGGTTGTGGCTCCTAAGTCGTTGGGATTCGATGTGTGCGCTTTCATCAGCATCCGCGTGAGCGATATCACTCGCCAGCAGGATACTGTCGAGCAGCTGCGCAAGATTCCCGAGATTGTAGAGTGCCACTACATCACAGGCTCCTACAACCTGATGGTTAAGCTCTACTGTATTGACAACGAGCACTTGATGCGTACTATCTTCGATAAGATTCTGCACGTGCAGGGTGTGTCGAGTACGCAGACCTATATGTCGCTCAACGAGTCGTTCCAGCGCGAGATTCACGTCGATTGCTTGCGCGATTAAGGCTGGCGGTCGACTCCTATCCTCTTGCGCAGGTTAAGCAGTAATTGGAATTCAAAATTTAGAATTTAAAATTGGTTAATCCTCTGTCTGATGTCGAATCAGGCAGAGGATTTTTGTATTGAGTCAAAGTAATCATAAAACAGTCGTAGGACTGCGTGTTTTATTTTATATTCCCGCCCGCCAGGCAATTTTTGAATTTTGAATTCCCCTCGCCCACCTAAAACATTTTTAAACAATTTTAATAATTGGCTTTTTCGGGGTAAATTCTATGTTTTTACACTGAATTTTGCGAAATTATACGCAGGATAAGAAAAATATTTGGCCAAATTATTGTGCCAATAAGAAATTGTAGTTAATTTTGTAATGTGCGAAAGATTATTGTGAGAGAGAAACTTTGAGTATTTAATTTAAAATTTAAAAAGTATGAAAAAGCTTTTAAATTTTTCTCTGGCAATAATTGCGGTAGCTTTTGTTGCCTGCTCTTACGAAGATGTAGCATTGTTTACAAATGAAAGTCCCTCAAATCCTTACGAGGTGACACCCGATGAGGCCGTACAGTTATTGCAGACTGTAATGGGCGGTGAATCTACCCGAGCCATTTCTGTTGGCTCGATTCAAACCCTGAGAAAAAGTGATTTTGTGCCTACCACTCGCGGAGCGGAGGATGGAGATGTTGTCTACATTGTCGATTTGGAGGATGGCGGAAGTGCTATTATGAGCGCCGACAAACGTATGGAACCCATCTATGCTATTCTCGATGAAACAAAGATTTCACCCGAACAGCTTACCCTTACAGCAACTCGTTCTGACGATGGCGAGCAGGATATTGAGGAGTATGTGATGGGATTGGTGAATAAAAAAATTGAGGCTGACGTAAGCGCATTGGCTTTTCCCGAAATGCCAATGATCCCAAGGCCTCACGAAGTCACAATTACAACAATGTTGGGTTCAAAATATCCAATGCTTAGAACGAAATGGCATCAGAGGTCTCCGTATAATGATAACTATCCTCGAGGTGAAGGTCCGTATTTTGAGGATGGCGTTATGCTTGCAGGTTGTGGCCCAATTGCAGTGGCACAAGTATTATATTTTCTCAGAACACCAAATAGTTGGAGTGGTGTGTCAAATTATTTTAATTGGGATCTAATATCTGAATGTGAATATCAAGGCGAATTTTCAGATAATGCTTGTAGTGAGGTTGCGAAATTTGTAAGCCAAATATCAGGAAAAATTGTAGGGAAAAATGGCATTCGGAACAATATGTAAATCCTGGTGTTGAGCCCGAAAATCTTATTTATGATCTTGAGGATTTTGGGTTGGAGGTTGATTCATTAGGTGAATATAACTTTGATTTGATAAAAACATTGTTAAATGATGATTTACCTGTAATAACCAGAGGGGAATTTTATAACCAATATACAGGAACTTCTAAACATATGTGGGTTATCGATGGTTATAAATCTCATAGAGAAAGTACATATCTTAGAGAGTATTTTGGAGAAGGACCGAGGGATTATACGGATACTTTTATAAGTTCTACGGATTACAATTTAGTTCACTGCAATTATGGCTGGAATGGTGATTGTGACGGCTATTATTCTTCAGGAGTTTTCGATGTAAGAACTCGACTAGAAGATGATATGATTATTGATGAGGTAGGAGATGTCGCATCCTCAAAATTATATAATTTTGAAATTGATTTAAAATATATACACTATAGTTATGAATAATAATATTTTTAAGTTAATTGTTATATTGGGATTTGCTTTTGTCGTCTCTTGCGAAAAGGATGAACCAACTATTTCTCCAGAGC
>JAFXHY010000139.1 GCA_017536215.1 Muribaculaceae bacterium
AGGATTATTTATAGCTGCGATTTCTGCATCGGCAGCAGATAATCAATATCCTCAACTTTCCAACGTCCCGACTGTATACATCGAGACTGAGAATAAAGTTGCGATACCGGCAAAAACGGAAGATTACGTTAGAGCTACTCTCCGTATCGTTGATGGTGAAAATATCACCCTCTATGATGCACTCGGAGTACGCGGGCGTGGAAACTCAACATGGAATTTGCCCAAAAAACCATACCGCATAAAATTTGACAAGAAACAAAAATTGCTTGGCGACGACTACGCCAATGCTAAGAGTTGGACCCTACTTGCCAATCACGGTGACAAAACGCTTATGCGCAATGCCGTAGCAGCTTGCATAGGTAAATTCGCCGGGCAACCGTTTACCGCCGCCGCTAAATTTGTTGACCTCGTCGTTAATGGCAAATATCTCGGTAGTTATCAAATTTCCGACCAGATAGAAGTACGTTCGAAGCGAGTTGACATTGTTGAACAGGAGGATGAAGCAACCGCCGAAAGCAACATCACCGGTGGTTATCTGCTTGAAGTTGACGGATTTGCATATCAAGAAACTTCATATTTCACTACAACTCGCGGAGTTGCTATTACTATCAAATCTCCGGATGAAGATATTATAAATGCCGACCAAAAAAATTATATCAAGAAATATATCACACAGTTTGAGACAGCACTATTTGCCGGCAATTTCACAGATCCGGAAAAGGGATATCGCAGATTTGTCGATGAAGAAACGCTTGCAAGTTGGTACGTCAGTTCGGAGCTGACAGCTAACGCCGATGCTTTTTGGAGTACCTACATTTACAAGGACCAAGATGACCCCAAAATATATTGGGGACCTCTTTGGGACTACGATATTGCATTCGACAACTGCGTTCGCCTTGGCAAAATAGTCAACAATCTATTGTCGGAGAAAGGCTTTGGCGACGACTTAACAAAGAAATGGGTGGTGAGAATGTGGCAGGACCCATGGTTTGCCAACCTCGTCAATGATAAATGGCGCGAACTCGTCGACAATGGCATTGAAGAGCATTTGCTCAACCATATCGATAGCCTTGCCGGAGTTCTCGACCAAAGTCAAGCCCTCAACTTCAAAATATGGAAAATCAATGAACGAGCCTACGACGAAATTGAATTGTTTAACACCTACTCCGAGGGTGTGGACTATCTCAAAAATTTCATCACTGCGCGCACAGCCTATCTGACATCGGCGTTTGCTCAAGCAGTAAACAAAGTTAGCATTCCGGAAACATTTGAAAGCAGTAGTGAATATTATTACACGATAGCCAACCGCGGGTGCGGACTTCTTGCCGACACTAACAATCAAAGTAATGTATGCATATGGCAATCCGTAACCGGCCGCGAAACTCAACATTGGGCAATAATACCCGATGGCGAGGGATATTTTACAATCGTCAATCGCGAGAATAATCGCGCAATTTCCGATGCTGCAGTCCAATCGGGCAACAGCTACACACGTGGCTCTCAACTCGTGATGGCCGATGTCAACAACAACGACAACCGACAGAAATGGTCGATAACACCCGCAGCCAACGAAAAAGGGATGGGTTATGTTATTACAAACCGACAAACCGGGTTGGCATGGAACAACAACAATGGCAATACAAATAATGGCAACAGCATCATAAGTTGGACCACCGATGAGAACAATCCTTCAAAAATGACCCGTCAATGGTACATCAACAAAATTGAGAGAAAAACATCGGGATTAGATAATATCGAAATAGATGAAAATGCTCCGAAACATTATTACGACTTGATGGGACGCGAAGTAACTAATCCCGGCACCGGCATTTATATCGTGCGCCAAGGCTCACGAACTTATAAAGTAGCCATCAAATAAGAATCATCGACATCTTATCCAACGATCTTTTTATAAAAACAGCTTTGTGG
>JAFXHY010000140.1 GCA_017536215.1 Muribaculaceae bacterium
ATGCTAAAGGCCTACGACTTGTTGCAACAGAAGAAGGATATTTCACGTTCGGTAACAGCAACGTATATCGACGATACGCAATTCAATGCGTTGACACGCTACTTTATGCTATCGTTTACCTATAAATTCAATACATTTGGAGTGGGCAATCAGCCGGAGGGACGCAATCAACGTGGACCCGGTGGACATGGTGGGCCCGGCGGACATCGCGGCCCCGGCGGCAGAAGATAAAATTTTGGGATTCAAGAATAAATCGGACTTTCAACTAATTGGGAGTCCGATTTTTTTGATACGAGAGTCGGAGAGGATGGAGGCAAGGAGGAAATTCGAGGGGCAACTTGTGAAATAGTGTTAAAAAAGATAGATAGAAGAGTGTGAAACGGCGGAGTTTGCTTAACTTAGTGTTATGAAATAAAACAAAGCGGGCATAAGTGACATGAAGCAGTTTGAGCTTGGGAAACGACATAAATTGTGCGGCGAGATAAGGGTGAACAAATTGTTTACCGGAGGAGACTCGCAAAGCGCATTGTGCTATCCATTGAAGGGGGTTTGGCGTAAAGGAGAATCCCGCCGAGGAGATGGCGCGCCATGTCAGTTTGTCATCACAGTGCCCAAGAAGCGATTACGCCATGCCGTGGACCGAGTAGCGGCACGTCGCAGGATTCGCGAAGCCTATCGCTTGACACATGGAAGGATAGAGGCAGAAAGCCGAGCCATTGGAAATGAAGAGGAGTTGATAGATGTAGCATTTATTTATGTGGCGAATAAAGTGTTGCCGTCGGTCAATATTCATGCGGCGATGGCACGTTTGCTCGGAAAGATATATAAATTATCGCAAAAGAAGGCCGATGGGGGTGTTGGAGATGTTGAGCCGAGGGGTTAGCATAGTATTGTCGTTGCCGATACATTTCTATCGCTATTGTATTTCCCCGATGTTGCCGGCAAGTTGTCGGTTCACCCCAACTTGTTCGCAGTATGCGTTGGAAGCGTTGCGCAAGCATGGTCCGATAAAAGGGTTGTGGTTGACGATACGCCGAATTTCGCGCTGTCACCCATGGGGAGGTAGCGGATATGACCCTGTCCCGTAGAGAATTGTCAAAAATGAATATCGCCGGAATAAATAGCCATTGCCATGATAGAGGAGCCGGATTACTAACCTTGAGTTTGGGGGAGTATCGCGACTATGACGCACCTGCCGGAGGGCGATTGGTGGTAGGGTTGCACCCGTGGGATACCGAGGGGTGGGAATTGCAACGATTGAGAGAAGAACTTTCGGTTGCGATATCCGATAGTCGCGTAGTGGCAATTGGGGAGGTTGGAATCGACCCGTTGCGAGGAGCTGAGGTAGCACGCCAGGAGGAGTTACTGCGCGAGCAGTTGACTATGGCGATAGAGGCAGGCATGCCGGTGATGTTTCATATAGTGCGTCGCTATGATATATTGATGAGGTTGCATAAGGAGATGCGACCTGTTGTGGCATGGGGTGTGCATGGATTTAGGGGAAATGAAGAGGTGGCGCGGCAGCTGGTTAAAGCCGGGATTTATATTTCGGTGGGGATGAAATTTAATGCCGAAGCGGTGAAGTTGATACCGGGGGAATTGTTGTTGCTTGAGACCGATGAATTGCCGGAAGAGCGAATCGCAGAAGTAGTGGAGAAGGTAGCAGCAGAGAGAGGAGAGTCGCCGGAGATATTGGCAGCGCTGGCACGTGACAACCGCGCAAGATTTCTCGCAAATCGAAAGTAGACTGTACCGCGAACCAATCCGCTCATCCCAACTGATTGGAATCACGGAAATATTTGCATTTTGACGACTAAATAAATATATTTGTAAATCAAGCAAAACCTACCTAAAATACTTTAATGATGGGAAATAAAGTAAAGGGAATATTGCTATTTTTAATTTTTGCGCCATTAATTTTAGGGGCAAAAACAACCGTTGCGAGTAATTCCGGAAATAGTCTTACGAAAGAGGCTATGCAATCGGTCAATACTGAAATAAATCCTGATAGTATTAAGATTTATGGAACAATGAATTTAGTTTGTCCGGGAGAGCGTTGGGGGATATTTGAATGTAATATTATATTTAAGGATACAATTTCAGAAATATACGTTCAGGGATTTGGAGAACAATCTAGTAATAAAGAAAATTTTCTTATCACGTTGAACAAAGCGGTAACTGACCGTCTGAAAACGCTATTATACTCTATCTATTGCGATAGTAATACGGCATTAAATGACGGCATACCGAATGAGCGATCTGTTAAATGCTCTGATAGATGCGATTTGTCTATAAAGCTGTTCTTGAATGGTAAAATAATCAATGAATTTTTTTATGTGAATGATATACAAGAGTCATATCGGAGTATTATCACATCCACTAATACTTTAGACCCATTCAAACCTCCGTTTTATAAAATGCTTGAACTGATATATGACATATTGTTTCAAATAGACAAAGAAATATATCACGGTAGAAGTAATAGAAAAGCAAATGATTGGGTAGAAAATGAATTCAATTATAAATATTATAAGCCGGGCTATAGGTCTGTTTCCGATAAAATTTTGCATTTACGTAGTTCCGTTAATGCAATAAAAGCAATTTATCGTACGATATGTGACACAAATAAAAAGGATTGAATATTGCCACTTTTAATAAATACGAGCCATATAATAACATAAATTCCAATAAATACTGATAAATATGAAGCAACAGTTGAAAATATAGGGTCAAGTGTATTAGTGCATGAATGGTACTCGCATGGTATAAAACATTACAATGATACATCCAAGAACCATCAATTGGCATATAAGATTCATCTATCAACAATTGTTTTCATAAAATTTATATATAAAATGAAAAAAACAATCGCGGTCGTTTTGATTATAGTTTTTAATTTCGTGCGGAGCAATATTGTACATGCTACTAATAGAAGTATTCCTGAGGTCAATATGGCACAAAAAGATACATTGTGCGTATCGTCGGGAATTGCAGATATGGATTGTAATATGAAAATCTTTAATTTTGCTTCGCCACGAATTGTATCTCGTATTCTAATAATTAAGGGTGGGAGTGCTTTTTTTAGGACTCAAAATCATAGACAGTATTTTAATGGTACATATACGCAGGTTGAATTAGACATTAATATCGCAAATAAAATTAACAGATTATTTAATGAAATTTACTCACACCATGAATCAGTCATCAAGTCGAATCTGCCAGATGTACCTCTACTTGATTTCAGCGAAAGTTGTGAAATATTAATTGAAGTTAGTTTAAACAACAAAGTAATTAAGGAGAAATTTGATAAATTTGAATACTATATTACATATTCAGTGGAGTTGGGAATAGAACCTTTTATAGGTCAATTTAATGAAATTTGGATTCTTATGAATGCTATAAGTTATCGTATGGAACATGAATTTTATGATTTTAATTATAATCATATTGATGAAAAACAGATGACGGAAAATAAAAAATTGGGAATATTATATGATTCTAAAAGTGTTATGCATGGATATTTCTAAGATATTAAAGTATAAAATGATATTACGTCAAGATAACATAGATATATTGAATTGTAAGCGAGGCGGGGATGTGGCGACGGTGTAGCGCCTCCAATGTCTCTGACAATATTGATAGGTTTTAGTTAGATATATTTCCATGTAATCAGAAGTATATTGAACTATTGCGTGGTTGAGTAATTTTTCCAAGGGAGTTATATAAGTTCCTTGGAATTTTGTATCTTTACACGTGGAAAAAATGAAATATAGGAAAAGCATGGTATCGCATAATATAACAGAAGAAGAATTGAAAGGGAAACGGCGAATCTTGTTTGTGTGCTTGGGCAATATATGTCGGTCCCCGGCGGCAGAAGGGATAATGAAAAGTATCGTTGACGCGGAAGGGGCAGTAGATTTTGCCATAGATTCAGCCGGAACGGCTCGTTATCATATTGGAGAGTTGCCCGATCATCGTATGCGTATCCATGCCCGTCGGCGTGGAATTGAACTCGACCATCATTGTCGGCAAGTCACATCGATAGATTTTGAAGATTTCGACCTCGTAATCGGGATGGACGACAGCAATTTGGCAAATTTGCGTCGAATAGCGCCATCGCCTGAGGCAGAACGCAAGATATTGGGGATGAGCGCGTTTTTCAATAAATCAACCCATTATGACTATGTCCCCGACCCCTACTACGAGGGAGCGGAGGGATTTGAGTTGGTGCTCGATTTGCTCGAAGAGGGGTGCCGAAATTTATATAAAGCAGTCAGCGAGCGATGAAAGTGGAGATGAAAGGGATATTATCGGCAATTGTCGCGTTGGCGATGCTTTCATCGGTGAGCTCGTGTGGCGGAAATGAAGAGGAGCAGGAGGCGGCGGCAAAAGCGCGCGAGCGAGAATTGGAGCTTGCGCAGTTGAGCGAGACGTTGCGCCCGAATCATCATTTCAAACAGCCCTATGAGTGGAAATTGGATTCAATGCCACCGGGAGGGAGAAAGATACGAATAAATTCGGTTGGGGGAACGCTCGGCAGGGTGTTCAACGATTCAAATCATTTGCAGATAAATGCGAGTAAGGCGGTGGGGATTCGTCCGATACTCGGGCCGGAAGATGTGTGGCACGCCCGCAAGCCGTTGGTCAAGATAGAGTCCAATCGTGATTATTATGTCGATGAATTGCGCCATTCGATGCCCTATTTGGTTCCGGAGGCAGCCAAGTTGCTCCAAGATATAGGGAGAGGATTTAATGATTCGTTGGCATCGCGCGGAGGAGGAGCCTATCGCATAAAAGTCACCTCAGTGTTGCGCACGCCGGTGACGGTGAAGAAGCTACGCCGCCGCAATGTAAATGCAGTGGCAACGTCGGCCCACCTCTATGGGACTACTTTCGATATATCGTATGCTAAATTTATCTGCGATAGCGACACGTTGCCACGCACGCAGGAGGATTTGAAGAATCTACTTGCCGAGGTGTTGCAAGATTTGAGAAAACAGAATAGATGTTATGTCAAGTATGAGCGAAAGCAAGCGTGTTTCCACATTACGGCACGCCAGCAAGGCTCACACCCTAAAAAATAACCGGTAATGGCAGAGGATGATATGACAACAAAAGTGGAAGAGCAGACAGAGAAAAAAGCTGCGCCCAATGGAAGTAAGAAGGGACGACCGCTATGGTTGCGCACATTGCGTGGCTTGGGGTGGACATTATTCCTTGCGGTGTATGCTGTAGTAATAATAATTTCGTCGGTGGTGTGGATATTGTCGCCGGAGCGATTGACCCCGATAGCAGAGCGAATGGCATCGAAGACATTGAATGCCGAGGTGACACTCGATAGAGTGGAGTTGACTTTTTGGAGCTCATTCCCCAAAGTGAAAGTTGAGGTCGACGGCATGAATATCGTCAGCCGGTCGATGTCGGAAATATCTCCTGAATTGAGAGCCACGTTGCCTGCCGATGCCGATTCAGTGGTAGCCGGGGGGCATTTCACGGGGGGGATAAATCTGGTGGCACTCGCCGGGGGGAAGATCGCACTCAATGATGTCAAGCTCGATAGCCC
>JAFXHY010000141.1 GCA_017536215.1 Muribaculaceae bacterium
ATGTGAGGGCGCGGAGGGGGACTCAATTCATAATTCACAATTCATAATTCATAATTGGGTGAGTGAGGTGGGACGATGTGGTGGAACGATGTGAGGGCGCGGAGACCCTCACTCCATAGGGGCTGACGCGGTGAAACGATGTGAGGGCTGGTGTGCTATGGAGCGAAGGCTTTCCAGCCTTCGGAAGGTAGATAGGGTTGGTGGTTTGTGAGGGCGGAGAGACCCTCACTCCATGGGCTGGCGCGGAGAAAGTTAAGAGCGCTGGCGCAGTATGGCGCGAAGGCTGGTTGTCCTTCGGAAAGTTGTTTAAAGGGGAACTGTTTTACTTGAATAGTAGTTTTACTTCTTCTTCAAGGTAGGGCACGTCGACAACGTAGTATTTGTTATTAGACGGGTGGAAAACTGCAAGTCGCCCCTTTGCGACATTGATGCCGTATTTGCGCTTTAATATATAGCGATATATGCTTACTTGTAGGGCATAGTGCCAATAGGTGGTGTCCGGAATATTTGAGATGGGAGGGAATGCTGTTTTGTTGTATCGGTTTGTTTTTATGGGCTCTCCGTCTCCGATAATTTTATCGGAGCGTTTCCAATCGTAGATAGTGAATTCGTTGTTGGAGTATTCAAGGAAATCCAATGTCCCGGCAATTTGCAGATCTTCATCGAATATCGCCCACTCCGTGCGGTAGGGGTTCAGTTTATATTCTTTGGTAAATTCCTCAAAAAGACGATATGTTTCATCGGAAGTCGGATTCTCACCAAGATAATATTTTTCGATTTTATCGTGCATCAAAGTGCCAAGTGTGCGAGCTTCATCAGCTTTATCTTCCCATTGTTTGCGCAATTCAGTTTCGGATATTCCTCTTTTGGCAGCAATTCTTGGAGCCCAATAGTCGGTATCAAATTTTTCAAAACATTCTTCAACGAGGGTGGTTACAGATTTTAATATTGTTGAATTATGGGTGTAGATGTGTTCTTCTGCATTGAAATTAAGAAGTTGGTCGCGCTGATGGGCATTACGGGTGTTAAAGTTGTTCATTTTAAAATTATAAAAAAGAATGTTGAAAGAATGTTTATGATAGAAATAAAATGGAGGCTTGCAAGCGCGAAACCTCCATTTTAATTATAGTGTTAGACTAAATCATCATCTTCTTCAAGAAGAAGGTCTTCGTCGAGGTCGATTTCGTCGAGATTATCATCTTTTCTAATTGAAGGAGTTGCTAAGGGCGCTGCTTTTTTCTTACCATATCTACTGTTTTCGGCTTCTTTTAGCGCGTCCATAATTTTAGCTTCAAGTTCTTCGGCAAGTTCCGGGTTGTCCTCAATTACACGTTTGGCGGCATCTCGTCCCTGAGCAATTTTGTTGCCGTCGTAACTGAACCAAGAACCGGATTTTTGAACAATATTGTATTCAACGCCGAGGTCGAGAATTTCGTAGGCTTTGGATATACCTTCCCCAAACATTATGTCGAATTCGCATTTTTTGAATGGAGGCGCAACTTTGTTCTTAACGATTTTGACTTTAGTGTGACGTCCAATCACATTTTCGCCATCTTTGAGTGAAGTGGCAGGACGAATGTCGATGCGAACTGAAGCGTAGAATTTCAAAGCATTGCCACCGGTAGTAGTTTCAGATGGTCCGAACATGGCGCCAATATTAGCACGCAATTGGTTGATGAAGATACAAGTGGTGTTAGTACGCGAAATTGCGCCGGTGAGTTTGCGCATTGCTTGTGACATTAGTCGAGCTTGTAGTCCCATGTTTCGGTCGCCCATGTCGCCTTCAATTTCCCCTTTTGGAGTAAGAGCAGCCACGGAGTCAACGACGATAAGGTCGACTGCAGCAGAGCGGATAAGACGTTCCACAATTTCAAGAGCTTGTTCGCCATTGTCGGGTTGTGACATGAGTAATTCGTTAACATCAACACCTAATTTTTCAGCGTAGAAACGATCGAAAGCATGTTCAGCATCGATAATGGCAGCGATGCCCCCACGTTTTTGGGCTTCAGCAATAGCATGAATTGCGAGTGTTGTTTTACCTGATGATTCCGGGCCATAGATTTCAATAATTCTTCCTTTTGGGTAGCCACCTACCCCCAGAGCGTAGTTAAGCCCGATAGATCCGGAGGGGATTACTTCAACTTGCTCAACGGCATCATCGCCTAATCGCATGATTGCCCCACGTCCATAGGATTTTTCAATTTGACCCATTGCCGCTTTTAGGGCACTTAGTTTTGCATCTTTGCCAGCGGAAGCCTCTTCTTTTTTTATCGCTTTCTTTGATTTATCTGTTGCCATATATTATATATTTACAAAAGTATTTTAATTGTTTGTTGTGGTGTGGCTATAATATAAACACCATTTATGAAGTTTGTAAGGTTGATTGAATTGACGGGTTCGGTAGATTGAAATATTTTATTACCCATCAAATTATATATGTGGACATTTTCAATCGGATGATTGAAAAATATTTGTTTGTTGCTTATGTGATAGCCAATAGGCTGATTTTGGGGAATTTCAGTGATGTAGCCTACATCGGTAGGGATGCTTTGTCCATTAATTTGATAGGTTGCTAAAAATTCACCGGGAACGTAGACGTGTAGATGCTTTACTGTGGCACCAAAGTCTGAAATTGCAATAAATTGTCGATAGGCGTAGGGGGATATTTTGGATTTGTAAGTAGATGGACCGAATTTAAGCGAAGCGAGATGGGAATAGCTGTCAAAATTTATCGAGGTTGCATCGCCGTTGGTGTTATTGCTATCCCACAATCCGAGATTAATTTGAGTATTACCTTCGAAGATATCGCCGGAACAAAGAATGCGATGTCCATTTAAATCGAAAATATTGCATCCGAGTCCTGAAATATTATTTCCACTAAGTTCGCCGAAAAGAGTTTCTGATGATGATGTGTGGGAATAGAGTGAAGGCGCAATATTTCTATCGTCGACAATGATAAAGTTATCATCAACTATATTAACAGATGGTTTAGAGTAGCCAACGAGGGCGTCAGGTGATACTTTGTTGTAAACTATAGTTGATAAATTTGACTGATTGAAGTCTTTGTACGTATATTTTATAAGAGAGAATCTACCGTTTTCACTTACCATAGGAATGATAATCTCGAAATTGCCTTCAACGGGACTACCGGTTAATTGTGGAATTCCAAAATCCATAATGGTGAAAGATAGATTTGTAGTATTGGCAGCGAATTCTTTTTCGATTGTCCCATTTTTATTAATTAAATAAAAATAGAAATCATCTCCGCTGGGAACTCCGGCATTTTTTCCCGAGTATGAGGTATTTAGGAATAGGATAAGGTGGTCATCGTCGTTACATTCTACAAGATAAAAGCAGCGATGTTCGTCATCGAATTTTAAATCAATGTCGAATTTATATAGTTCTTTTTCGGGGATAATGATATCGTTGTCGGCTTTGTGGCCGGAGATTGCGTCGTAAACTTTGATTTTTAGATGAGAAGTTTCAGAATATTTATCGGTATGGTCGGCAATATATATGTATTTATTGTCGGCAACCATATTTTGATTCCAAAAAGCGTCGACCGGGTCATTGTCGCTTAAATCTTCTTGTGATAATTTGTGTAGGTAGTAAGTCTTACCCTCAATTTTAAAAGTAGATTGAGCGAAAGATAGAGATGGAATGATTATGGTTAGTAGGATAAATATATTCAGTTTGAAGTTTTTCATGATTGATGTGGGTTTGGTAATAATGATTGCGCTATATGGGATATATTGCATAAAGTTCTATCTTGTAAAGTTACGTTTTATAATAAAAATATCAAATATTATATTGATATTTTTTTAGTACGAATTAATATTAGGCGAAACTTTATGGGGTATAGCGATGTATTTTAATTTGTTATATGTGTTCGACTTCGGGGTATAGAGTAATATTAAATTGAGATTTCACGCATTTGATTATGCGATGTTCGAGCTCGATAATGTCATGAGAAGTAGCATTGCCGGAGATGTTGACTATAACAAGAGGCTGCGAATACCAAAGTGAAGCTCCTCCTTGTGTCATCGATTTGCATCCGGCTTTGTCGATTAGCCAAGCTGCCGGTAATTTTATTTCATCATCGCCAATGATGAAATGAGGAACTTTCTCGTTTGGGAACAATGCTTTGATTTTATCGAAATGTTGTTGCGATATGATTGGGTTTTTGAAGAAGCTGCCGGCGCTTCCAACGATTGCCGGAGAGGGTAGTTTGTTGTCGCGAATTGAAATAACGGCGTTACGCATTTCGATAGCCGATGGATTGTTGCCGACTAAAGATTGGAGGTTGGCATAGTTAGTGCGAGGCTTAGGCTTTGAAGAGAGTTTGAAAACTACAGCCGTAATGATGAAGCGATCGCGCATTTCCTCTGTTTTGAAAATAGAATGTCGATATCCGAAATCTATCATCTCGTGGGAGAATGTGACTGTTTCAGCTGAATCAATTTCAACAGCTTCGGCTTGCACAATAAGGTCGCCTGCCTCTACACCATAGGCCCCTACGTTTTGAATTACAGAAGCGCCAACTGTGCCGGGGATTCCCGACAGATTTTCCAATCCCCAAATATTCTTTAATGCCAAGTCGCGACATAGATTGTCCATGATTACTCCTGCAGAAGCCTTGACGAGAACAGACCCATCTTCGCGAATGTCAATTATTTCGTGACTATCAATGCGAGATATGAGGATAGTTCCGGGGAAATCTTTGGTAAAAAGCATATTGCTTCCTTCGCCCAAATGTTTTATTGGACGAGGAAGAGAGCGGTCAGCGAGCAAGAGCTTGAGCTCGTCAAGAGTGTCATAATACGCAATGCAAGCAGCATTCGCAGAAACATTAAAAGTGGTTATACGCTTTATGTCGGAATTGTAGATAAGTTCACTCATATCCTATCGTTACTTATAATGCAAAGATAGTGAATAAAGATGTGTGTAGCAAATATAAAATTAAACAAGAAACTGTGTCAAATTTTTATTTTGACACAGTCTCTTAGTATATTACGTAACAGCCTCGATTCAAGCGGAGGCTAAAAATTCGTCAGTAAGATTATTTAAGGGCATCTTTAACGGCGTCGTTGGGCACCATTTCTTCCTTAAACATGTAAGCACCGGTTTTGGGTGACTTTACCATTTTGATAACTTTGCTGTATGTGCGACCTTCACCTTTTTGAAGAGAGGCGACTGTTTTCTTTGCCATATCCTAATCGTATTATTTGATTTCTTTATGTACGGTTACCTTCTTGAGGATGGGGTTGTATTTTTTGAGCTCAAGACGCTCAGTAGTGTTCTTGCGGTTTTTGGTAGTGATATAGCGTGAAGTGCCGGGCATACCACTTGCCTTGTGCTCAGTGCATTCGAGAATAACTTGCACGCGATTACCTTTAGCTTTCTTTGCCATATTATTAGAATTCTATGTATTTAATTTCAGTGATGTAACCTTTGCTTGCAGCGTGCTTGAGGGCAGCGTCAAGACCTAATTTGTTGATTGTGCGCAATCCTGCGGCTGAGATGGTGAGCGAAATCCAAACATCTTGTTCAACCCAATAAAATTTCTTGTTGAAAAGATTGACATTGAAGCGACGTTTAGTGCGACGCTTAGAGTGCGACACGTTATTGCCGGTAATCGCTTTTTTGCCTGTAATTTGACAAATCTTTGACATGGCTGTTAATAAATTTATCTATTTTGATTCGTTATTTTTCTATTGCGCTTCGTGGCCGCCATCTCAGTCTCATATCACATAAGAGCGCATCATTTCTCTCATGCTTTCAGGATGAGCCACAAAACAGTGTGCAAAGTAACTGATTTTTTCTCAATTAACCAAATTTTTTCACCTTTTTCGGTAAATTTATTTTCCTTTCTGCCTTTAAATTGCTGTAACTCGACATTCGAATGAGTGCAATTGTGTTTTTAATTATATATCTGAGGTATTTTTATCGGCTACCACTTAATATTTTTGTTATAGTGGGCATCGTTTTTTGCATAATAATCCAAATTATAAAAGAAATTACAATGAGAGTTAGGAATGAAAATATAAAGGAACAAATTCCAGATATAGCAGTGTCGATACCGAAGAGTTCTACGAAGAATTTACGGGTGATTGTGCCAAACAATTGGTGTACGGCGTAGACGAAGAATGTCGATGAAGCTAAGAATGTGAGAGTGCTGTTATTTAATTTTACTAAAACGTTTTGACAGAAATAGAAAAGAGCAATAAAACCGCAGATAGAACAAACCATTCTGAAGAAATGTCCGAATCCACCAAAGTCAATCCATAAATTTAATGTAGCACTGCAAACCCATATTATTAATGCTGCAATAGCAATTGATTTTCTTACATCGAATAATCGTTTCTTATAGAATGAAGCTAAGCCACAACCTAATACGAAATATTCAAATTGCCAGAGGGAAATATCGAATGCCCCCAATAGGGCGATGAATGTAGCCAATATTAACACGTTTATTCCACCAATAAAATATGCTATTGGCGAAATAATTATAAATATTATAAGATTTCGAATAAACCAAAAAGCAAAAGCGTAGGGGTAGCCGTAGGAATAGTCCCAAAAACCTTCAATTAGTCGGCATATGTTAATTTGACCATCCTCAATTACTCCAAAAGAGGGATAATCGAGGAATTTGTATTTCAGCAAGCATAAAGCAAGAGCTATAATATTCCATATCAGATAGGGGATAAGGAGAGTGTAAATCCTTCGTTTAGTTTTGTTGAGATAAATAGTCCAAGAAAATCGTTCGATGTTGTTGAAGTATAAAAATCCGGACAAGATAAAAAAGCAAGGCACGCAGATAGTAGTCAGTTTTTCGGATAAAAAGTTTACCACCCCCCATCCCCAAGTATTAGCGGATGCATCAATGTCGATGCGAGTATTGCTGTGAATAGCAACAACTCCCAGTATTAAAAGGAATTTGAGATAGTCGAAAGCTATATGATTATTGGATTTGAGGTCCACGTTGCGAGCCGGTTTTAAATGTTTGGTTCTTATTTTTGCAAATTTATCAAAATAATTGCGTAATTTCGCAACGGAGAGCTCAGAATTGAAAAAAGCTCCGAGTAAAGAATTCATCGATATGACTGATTACGGTTATTTTAGAGTGTCGGCAGCAGTCCCAAGGGTAAAGGTAGCGGATTGCAATAGTAATGTATCGGCAATAGTCGAAGTAGTGGAAAAGGCGGCTGCAATGGGAGCTGAGGTAGTAGTGACCCCGGAAATGTCGATAACCGGTTATACATGTGCCGACTTATTTCATAATACCTTATTGGTAGATCGCGTTGTGACATCGTTGGAGCAGCTGGCCGACAAAATAGTTAATTTGAATATTGTAGCTGTTGTAGGAGCACCGATAACAGTCGGTTGTCGTCAATATAATTGTGCTGTGGTAATAGTAGGTGGCAAAATTGTAGCTGCAATTCCGAAGTCATATATTCCGAACTATTGCGAATTTTATGAGCGACGTTGGTGGCATCCGGCTGATGATTTATTGTCGACGATTGCAATAGGTCGCTTTAAAGATGTGCCTTTTGGTCGAAATCAGTTGATTGAAATAAACGGAGTAAAAGTGGCCGTTGAAATATGTGAAGATTTATGGTCGGCCGTCCCTCCATCCTCTCGTCATTCACTTGCAGGTGCCGAAGTGGTACTTAACTTGTCGGCTTCCGATGATATTATTGGCAAATATTCCTATCTGAAAAAATTAATAACGCTACAGTCAGCGCGTTGTATGTCAGCTTATGTCTACGCCGGAGCCGGGTATGGGGAGTCGTCGACCGATTTAGTATTTGATGGGAAAGCTATTATCGCAGAAAATGGTAAGCTCTTGAAAGAGGGTGTAAGGTGGCAATCTGCGGCACAAGTAGTCGTAGCAGATGTTGATGTAGAACTATTGCGCCGAGAACGAATCCTCACAACGACTTGGGGCGATACTGCAGCTCGAGAGGTGAATGTTAGTTATAATATAGTCACAGTCGATGTAGAAAGCAACACAAATTGTGAATTGTTGCGCGAAATCAATCCAATGCCGTTTGTGCCGTCGTCGGTTGATGATATGGAAGAAAGGTGCAATGAAATAATCAACATTCAGGTTGCGGGTCTTGCGCAACGACTTGAAGTCACCCATACAAAGCAACTTGTTGTGGGTATTTCGGGAGGACTTGATTCGACATTGGCACTACTTATCGCTGTTAAAACTTTCAATCGTTTGCAACTCGATTGCAAAGGAATCATTGGCGTCACAATGCCGGGATTTGGAACGACAGGTCGCACCTACAACAATGCTTTGACGCTAATGCGAGCATTGGGTATAACTATTCGAGAGATTCCTATAGTAGATGCTGTAAATCAGCATTTTAAGGATATTAATCATGACCCATCGGTAACAGATGTAACATACGAAAATTCACAGGCTCGCGAGCGCACACAGATTTTAATGGATATTGCTAATCAAGTAGACGGTATGGTGCTTGGCACAGGCGACTTGTCGGAACTTGCTCTTGGCTGGGCAACATATAATGGTGACCATATGTCGATGTATGGAGTGAATGCCGGAGTCCCCAAAACATTGGTGCGTCATCTTGTGAAATATTTTGTCGATGTTGTTGATAATGAAAATGCACGAGTTGCATTAGATGATATAGTTGATACGCCAATAAGTCCGGAACTTACACCGGCATCGGCTGATGGCACGATTGCACAGCGAACGGAAGACCTTGTCGGTCCATACGAACTTCACGATTTCTTCCTTTATCACACATTGCGATATGGCTTTAAGCCTGAAAAGATTCAATATCTGGCCCAACGGGCATTCCCCGGACGAGAAGCAGAAATCTCAAAGTGGATAAAAGTATTCTTCCGTCGATTCTTCAATCAGCAATTTAAGCGTTCATGTATGCCCGACGGGCCCAAAGTAGGAAGTGTCGGACTATCTCCACGAGGCGATTGGCGCATGCCTTCCGACGCATCTTCATCGATGTGGCAGGAGAATGCTAATTGATAAAATAAGCAACTATAAAGTGCAAACACTCCATCTTTTTTTAACATCTAAAAAGAAGGAGTGTTACTTTTTATAAAGAGTATTAAAGTTATTTGAGGGCCATTGCGAGTAGCGTTAGAGCCGTGGTTGATGCGCGGTCGATAACGCGGTCGCGAGTGCCCGGGAAATGGTATGTTGAGGCAATAGTGCGCTCGGGGGTTGCAATGGCAATGCAGACAGTGCCAACCGGTTTATTAGGGGTGGCTCCGGATGGGCCTGCGATACCTGATGTGGCAATCGCACAGTCAGTGCCAATAGCTTTCCTTGCACCCTCAGCCATTTGTGCTACGACTTCTTCGCTGACCACACCTTGAGCTTCAATGCTTTCCTTTTTGACACCAAGAATATTAATTTTGACATCGTTGGCATAGGAAACTATAGACCCATAGTAGCAATCTGAGCAACCGGCAATGGCGGTGATGCGATGAGCGATATTTCCACCGGTGCAACTTTCGGCAGTTGCGAGGGTGAATTTTTTATCGCGCAAGCGTAGGAGTAAAGCTTCTTCGGGTGTTAAATCGGCGTCGGCGAGCAGGTTGTCGGCGAAGCGTTGGCACAATTGTGCATGCAATTTATCTAAAGTAGATTGAAGTAGATTATTGTCGGGATGATGTCCGTCGAGACGTAATCGTATAATGCCCGGTTTGGGAAGATAGGCGAGATGAATGAAATCGGGTAGCGCATCTTCCCATTCATCGAGTAGCATTGCAACTTTTGATTCAGTCAAGCCTTCGACAATGATGCAACGGTGGGCGATATGTTCGTTGGAGTGGAACTTCTTTAGAAGCTGAGGGAATACCTCGGCTTGAAACATTTGTAAGGTTTCAAACGGGACTCCGGGCATAGAAACCAAAACTTTGCCATCATTGCGTTCAAACCACATGATGGGAGCAGTCCCAACACGATTTTGTATTACGCGACAAGAAGTAGGTACTAAGGCTTGTGCTTCTGTTAATGCATTAAGTTGGATGCCGCGGCGTTGGAATATTTCTTTTATATTTTCAAGTACATCAGGATTGTGACGAAGTTCGCCCCCGAAATATTTACATAAAGTCAGTTTGGTGATATCATCTTTAGTTGGTCCAAGGCCTCTAGTGGTTAGAACGACATCGGCAACGGCGAATGCTTCATCGACAGCCTGCATAATGGCGTCGGCATCATCGTGAATCACTTTTACCCATTCGATGCTCCAACCGGCAGGGTCAATCATGCGTGCAATTGAACCGGAGTTAGTGTCGACGACTTGTCCAATTAGAAGTTCGTCGCCAATTGCGATTATGGCAGTTTTCATTTTGCTAAAAATATTTTACAAAATCGGGGGGACTGAAGAATGAAAGGGAAATACTGCAATATTGCTCCCATGCGATTTTTAAATCTTATTTTGCGACCAAATATTTGCGACCAAGCAAGAGAGCGAACAATAGATTTGCATTGTGCAAGTTGTTGAGGCATGTCGGCAGTATTAACAATGGTAAGTAACCAAAGGTTGAACGCGGCACTAAATCTTCGAGATTGTGCGGCCTTGTAGAGAACTCTATCGTTGGAAAAATAGTCGCAAAGTTCAGCCGTCGCTTTTAATGCATCAAAACGCTGAGGGGAGAATGTGTGAAGAAGGCTATCCGGATTTCGACGATAACCATATACAACGTCGTTAATTACAGCAATGCGGGCTGTAGAGTTGATAATACGAGGTAGTATGTGTAAATCCTCATAGATGACCCCTTCGGTGACTGTTGTATTTTTCCATACAGAATGGTGGTACAATTTACCCCAAGAAG
>JAFXHY010000142.1 GCA_017536215.1 Muribaculaceae bacterium
ACTGCTTGAAGCATCACGCCAAATCAATGAAAACAATGTGCTGTAATGACTATGAAGTATCTCCATCCATATCTCTATGAGATAGTTCACGACCTCGTTCAGCAGAGAGTTGCCGACAAGAAATTCCCGTATGTCGCCATTGCCAATGACGTTAAATCCAAAGTCCTGTCTGATGTCTCCACTGCACTCGACGAGATGGTTCAGGATGGATTGCTTGCCCGGTCAAGCAACATCAACGGCATAGGATTATACCGAACCCTTAAAGATAAAGAAGATGAAAACAATCATGTTTAATGACGAACCGTATGGATTGACTGATGCAATCCTGTCCGGCGTAAAGACACAGACAAGAAGGATTGTTTATCCAAGTAAATCTCATCCTAATAAGTCTTTTCAGGATTTGACTGGTATGAGGTTTGGTAGACTGATTGTAATTTGTCAGGATCATGTTGATGCATATCGTAAAATATATTGGAAATGCCAATGTGATTGTGGCAATATAGCCATAGTCAGAGGCAATGCTCTAAAATCCGGCAATACTCAATCTTGTGGATGCCTCAAACATGAAATCAGAAATGTAAAGCATGGTATGACGAACAGTAGGCTGTATAATATCTGGTCGAAAATAAAGTCAAGATGTTATGTCAAAACAGACCCAGCATATCGTAGATATGGATTTCGAGGCATATCAATGTGCGAAGATTGGGA
Source organism: Muribaculaceae bacterium (assembly GCA_017536215.1). Taxonomy (GTDB): domain Bacteria; phylum Bacteroidota; class Bacteroidia; order Bacteroidales; family Muribaculaceae; genus JAGBWK01. The sequence continues at coordinate 709 of JAFXHY010000142.1, forward strand.
AGATAATTTTATTGCTTTCTTTGAGTGGGCGATATACAATGGCTATTCGGATGAACTATCAATAGACCGCATAGACGTAAATGGTAATTATGAACCATCGAATTGTAGATGGTCCACTCCTAAAGAGCAAAGTAATAATAGGCGCTCAAACATCCCGATAACGATTAATGGCATCACATTGAATTTGCAAGAGTGGTGTAATAAACTCAAGATCAATAGAAATACAGTAAATACACGAGTAAGAATATGTGGATGGAGTTATGAAACTGCACTTACCACTCCGGTGCGAAAACATAATGAATGCAAGAGTCGAAGACAACATAAGTCCAATGATACTGACTGATGTTTTTTGTGTATTGTCTATATGATTATCCGTTCATTATCAGCTAAAAGTTAAACTTTGTTTCTTGATTTAATATGCTGTAAATTAAATGATTATATGTTTTCGCATACCAAAATCAATGATTAACTTTACAGTAGAAAATTAAAAATCAAAGAAGATGACACCTTATTCAAAACTCCTTTTTAACTCTCTCATCTCCGGCATCCGGAAAATCAAATCTCAAAATCCGTCCCGTAAACTCATCGTATTATCCGACATCGACCCTATCGGGGTCGAATATCGGTTTATCACAGTTGCCGATTCTCAGGCGCTTCCCGACGGATTTTCTGGCGTTATTCCATGCGATTTATCTGCTTCCGAAATCGCAGAAATCGAAAACCTCATCAACTAATCATCCCTGCGGACCTCGGCTTCTTGGTCCGCCTATAACCTAAATCGAAGAAGATGGATACAAGATATGTAAGCCCCGAAAAATTCTCGAAGGTCAGCAAAGGAAAGAAGGTTGTTGACTATCCGAATCCATGGTTCAAGGACGTTAACGGCGTCCGGTACCACATCATCAATCCCGATATGGAGTATAAGATTTATGTGCTTGAAAAGAAGTCTTATCCCTGGTATCTCGGAATGACCTACGATAACTACGCTAAAGAGATAAAGGAAATGTTCGGAGATGAAGATGCAAGAGTGTTCGTCCTCGAATGTGATTGGTTCCCGACGGAACTCGTAGCCGGAGTTGTCAACGGTCGATATAGCAACACATCCTCACTCTCTCGTAATACTGGATGGCTCCGAACCTTTGGTGTCATAGAGCTGTTCAGGGCAGAGAAAGTTGAAGAAGCAATCTCCATCCTCAACAAGCACGGATTTAAGTTTGACAAAGCTCAACTCAAAATTGCTGCTATATATGGAAAAACGGAATAAAGATTACGCCTACTGCGTAGGCCCGAACTACTTCGGAGGTCCAGACCTCTGTAAGAATTGCAAAAGGCACATCCCATTCTGCGAGCCTGTGCAAGAAACTCTGACGTGGACGATGCCCCAGTATGATGAAAACACTGGTACCTGTCCGCTCCACGAACCTAAAGCAAATAAAGTTTAAGACAATATGAAGACAGTAAAAGAATTATTACAAGCCGAAGATTGCCGACCGATTACGCTTGTCTTTGATGGAGGTCAAGAGATAAGTGGACTTCTCTCAGAAGAAAGAGTTGACCGAGAGAAAGACCTCGAAGGAAAGTTCCTATATGACATCCGACACTCTGACAATGATTGGTGCGACCCTGCCACTCTCGAAAAGATTGTGATTGTTAATTGGTTCGGCACCTTCATAGTTGACAAACCTATACAAGTTCTTGAAGGTCCAGATAGACCTTACAAAGAGATTGTCGATTTTGGTTACGATGATGAATGAAACATCAACCAAAAGCTCATACTATTGCAAAGTTTTTAGATGAAGAAAAGCCTCTCTTGGCTCGTCGCCAAAGAATGGCTCCCATTGCAGAACGAACCACGAAAATTGTAAGAAGATGAAAATATATGTGCTACGGGGATTTTCTCCGGACCCCTCGGAACAATGTATCTGCACCTTCGCTGATGTCTTTGTCAGTGAAGCAGAGGCTCGCGCCAAACTCCTCGAAATAAAGAATGATACAGAAATGTTGCTTGAAGATTGCCATAGTAATGGTTGTATCGACTACTACTCGGTAGATCACAGGAATGTGATGCACAACCAGTACACCCTCGGCAGCTTAGATGTTAAAGCAACAATCTCTCCGGGGAAAGAGAAGCACGAAGATATGTGGCGAAACTGGTCAGTCGCATCACTTGAAAGTAGTTATTGTTTTAGTCCGAGAGATGTTAACTTGAACATCAAACGTGCCATAGACTTTACGGTTGCTTCCATCAGTATAAGCATTAAGGAGATATAGCCATAAAGTCTCGTAATTTTGATATGGCTGTCAGTCCTTACCAATCATCCAAATAATCGTAAATAAGAAAACCTCAAAGATGAATAATATCCCCGAAAAAATATTTCTCAACCTCGGAGAAGAAGTCCCCGAAAACGCTGATTTTCGCTACCTGTCAGAGGTAACGTGGAGCATAAATAAGGTATTCGACAAAGATGTCGAATATGTCCGTAACGCCGGATGGATAAGCGTCAATGATAGATTGCCTGATGATGACCGTCTTGTATTCGTGCATTGTGCCGGGATACAGCCGGAAATTTGTCATTGCACCGCCTACTATAAGTTCGGAGCATGGCAATTCCCAGATGATTGGTATTATGACAGCAAGGTAACGTACTGGATGGAGATACCAGTTATTTCGCAGTTTAACGATAAAGATAATGAACATGACGAAGAAGCAGATTGAGAAACGATACAAGAAGCTCATAGGAAGTATTGAAGCCATGAGCATCTATGACGGTCGAGGCACCGTCGATAGATATGAGTGCAAAAAGTGTGGTGCCACCATCCATACTACCTATGCCGAAAAAGGTGTAACGCCTTTCACGATAGGTTGCCGAATGTGCGGGAGCTATATGCAGCATACCCGGACATTCGACAGAGCGACTGTCCCGCCAAGTGTCAAAGTTTTGAACTGGTATCGCCCCACACTGGAAGCAACCTTAAAGATGTCCGAAGGAGAGATAGAGCATATCCTCAACGGAGGTCTGATACTCGAAGTTCCAAAGTAAGCAACTATGAGCATATCGAAGAAAGTCCGTCAGCTTGTGTACGATAAATGTGGAGGACACTGCGCCTACTGCGGAAAGGAGATTGCATACAAAGATATGCAAGTCGATCACATCACCCCATTGCTAAGAAATTTCCCGGACTGGCAGATTGAGATTGGTGGATTGACTCGCGGCACTGATGATATAGACAACCTGCTCCCTTCATGTCGTTCATGCAATTTCAGAAAAGGAACGTGCGACCTTGAAGATTTTCGCAAGCAAGTCAAAGCACAGTGCGAAACCCTCTGCAAGACCTTTCAGGGGAGGATGTCTCTCTCTTATGGATTGATAGTCAAGGTTGACAATCCGATTGTGTTCTATTTCGAGAAGTTGAACAATCAAAAAGAAGAAATATGAATGATAGAATTCAAAATGCCGTAACTCTGCTAAAAGCATCCATCTGTGAGCTTGAAATGCTTGGCAACTCATACCGGAACGCCAGTATTGGCACCAGTACCATCAATGCCCTCTCCGAACAGATAGTTAACGACGCTAAGACGTTGCATGCTCATATTAAAGCATACTGGAAGCGATGAATAATACAGAAGATTACACAAAGAATAGAGCCGAGTGTTGGAAAGAGTATTGTAAGAAGTGCCATCACTCCGAGCAAGACCTCATCGTAAAAGGAGCGTTTTACGAAGCCTTCGACAGTGCTTATCAACTCGGCATGGCTCATCCCAACAGGACTGATTCGGATGCAATGTTGAAATGCCCGAAAGAAAAAGTTCAGGATATGTATGCCTATAATGAGGAGATTCTGAAAACCGACCCCTCAAATCAAGGAGCCATATTGTTGAAGGCTCGCCTTACGGAGCTTTTCGGAGTAAGGTGTTTCTCCACTGATAGTGTAGAGCAGACCGCTTCACCATCATTCATCGCCGGAGATATAGTGAGAATAACTGGAGCCTCTACGGAAGCAGAGCAAATTCTGATTGGTGCCGTCGGTCAGATCATAGATGTAGATGCCAGGAATGGTAAATGCTATGTCCTATTTCTGTACTCCAAAGGTCAGGCATGGATTCGCAATAGCCATTTGGAGCTTGCGTATATCCCCTATGAATTTCGCCCTCATATTGTCCCCGGAAGTCATAATTGCAAACGAGGTCCGCGCCTAATTCCCTCGAATTCGGGGGAATTAAAACTGCAACGCACTGAAAATGAACTGAGATTGAAAATAGCAGCAATTGCAATGCAAGGATTACTTGCCTCGCCAGTAGATGCAAATATGCAAAGCAAATCGGTTGAATACATCACCGAAGCATCATTTAAGTACGCTGATGCTCTCATCTCTAAATCTAAGAAAGGAGGTAAAATATGATTATCCGCAGAAATGAAGTCCACAAACTTGATCTGACTGGTAAGGTCGTAGGTCTAACAAGTGGATGTTTCGACCTGCTCCACTTCTACCACTTACGTTATCTGGAGAAGTGTCGTGCGCAATGTGATTTTCTGATTGTCGGGGTTGATTCTGATATGCTTATCGGAAAGAACAAGAATAAGACTCCGATGATTCCAGAACATCACCGAATTGCAATGGTTGATGCTCTTAAATGTGTCGATGCTGTATTTCAGATGGATGACATCAGAAATATAGAGGATTTCTATCCTATCGCAAACAAGGTGTTTAAGAACTCTCCAGTAATTTATGGTCACAAGGTTGAGATACCATCTGGGGAGGCTGAACTGGTCATCATCCCCGACATCGAGGAAGTCTATTCCACCACAGCGTTGATCAACAAGATTCGTAGTTGTGCAAATACGAAAGAGGAATGAAACTGCATCGCTTCCTAAAGAGTTACTGCCTTGTGCTTGCGTTGATGTGTGCTGTGTTGACCGTCATCGACGCATTGCATCGCAATTACTTGATGGCGACAGCAATGCTTGTTTGCACATTCGCCAATCATCTTTGTTACGATTACCACAAGTACAAAATAAATCAGCATGAGAAAGAAGAAAGCGAAAATTCTTCGCAGATGGACCGATAAGATTGCCGATGCAATGAAGAACTGCATTGTCTTATTTGAGGAAGGAGGCGAGAAATGAGTTATCCCAAAGTAGAAGGTCTCTCGGAGCAAATGCCGAATGGTGTTGTCGCCACCTCCGACCTCTATCTATGCGACTCCTGCCGGAACGCCGCCAAGACGGTGCATCATACCTGTCAGGTCAACAGTATGCTTCCAGTCTTACTGATAATGTCAAACCACCGCTTTTGTCCCCTCCACAACAAGACTGAGAAGGAGATAGAAGAATGGAGAAATCAGAATTGCAATGGCTGAACCATCCCCACAGAAACCGAAGACGTGTGGCTCATGTGCTTACTGCATCACGGAAGAAGGAGAGCCGTACTACTGCGCTATGCAGGACCTCTACACCTTTGTCAAGTTGAGTGACAATGCGTGTCCGGATTACATCCCCACGAAGAAAGGAGAATGATATGATTGTAAAGTCGTATTCAGTTTACTGCGATATATGTGATAAACCACTCGTATGCTTTTATGGCTATAAGCCTTCCTACACAAAGTTGCGTGCCGAAGGCATCAAAGTGATTATCAACAATGGTAAGGCGCAGACCTTGTGCCAGAAATGTTCCAACCTCATACGTCAGCCTCATTCATAAGTTGCTCCAAAGTCTTGTCGGAAGCAACAGCATCAAATACCTTGCGGATAGCCTTGTCAGCTATTCGCTTGTTTATTTTGATGTAGAAGTTCAACGCCCTTCGGGGATTTGAAGGAGCGTCGCCCAGGCAATACTCGATGACAGAATCTTTAATCATCAATTCGTTGGCGAGCTGTGCGAAAGTCTTTCTCGCAGAGTAGAACACCATCTTGTCAATTCCAAGTGCCTCCCGGATTTTGCGTAAGTGGTCGTCAGTGATATGCTGGATTGACTTTTTTGTTTCCCTGCCATAGAAGCGTAGCTTACCATCCTCACTCATATATTTGTCGATGATTGCACGAGCCTCCGGCTGTATTGAAAATTCGGTTTGCTCGTTAGGGTTGCGTCTGCTTCTGGTCTTTACTCGGATGAACTTCACGAACTTTTTCGTCAAGTCCTGTTCAAGTATATCCGCCATATTCATCCCACACAGATAGAAGGAGAGCATGAATATGTCGCGGGCACATTCTTCCCACTTGCCAGTTACCTCCATGTCCCTGACCTCACGCAGTTGGTCGAGCGAAAGAGCAATGTCCCTCGCCAATGGTATTTGCTCCTTGTAGTCGTAAAACGGGGGAATATCATACTTTGCGTAGCCGTGTGTCGTTGCGAAATAGACCAGCCTTCGGATGACACCTATTCGTATGCCCGCAGTCGTTTCCGACATCCCCAGCTTTTTCAAGTGGTTCTTGTAGGCATATAGCATAGCTGAGTCAAGCATAGACAGAATGAAGTTCTTGCCCGCATACTCGATGAAACGGTTGATACCGTCCTTATGGAGCCTGATTGTTTCCTTCGACCATGAGTGCTGTTTCACACGAAGCATCTCGAAGTCGATTTCCTCGACCGTCCGAATTGTTCCTTTGGTCATCTTGTGCTTAATGACCTTGATGAGTTGAGAACAGGTGTAAGCATCCCGGTCTTCCAGGGAGTCGAAGATTGTATATATTTTGTTGAGTTGTGTTCGGAGTTGCTGATTGATGTAAGCAGCATTAGGCATATTTACGACAACACCGTTTCTCAGGTTCCTTTCCCCATCCACAACAAAGCGGGTAGGTATGTAGCGGGTGGTCGAATTATGGGAGACCGCGATACGGATTTTGTTAGATCCGTCTGCCCGCTGCTTTGCTTTTAATATGACTATTCGGAGGTTCATTTTTCAGGACAACAAATCGGTTCGGAATTTAGTTGAATCGCCCGGAAAGGGGCAATAAACAGACAACAAAATCACCCCCACTTCTGGAGGTGATTCTGTCGTAAGTATCTGAACAACCTCGCAATGCGTTGAAATTCATAGGCAAGGTCATTGTCAATGAGTGGCTTACATCATTCCGCCCATTCCACCCATTCCGGGAGCCGGCATTGCGGGAGCGGGATTTTCTTCTTTCTTGTCGGCTATAACACATTCGGTAGTGAGGAACATACCGGCGATAGAAGCTGCATTTTCAAGCGCAACGCGAGTCACCTTTGCAGGGTCGATAACACCGGCAGCCAATAGGTTTTCAAACTCTCCTGTGCGAGCATTGTAACCGTAATCGTCGGTACCTTCTTTTACTTTTTGTACGATTACTGCACCTTCTGCTCCTGCATTTGTCACAATCTGGCGAAGCGGTTCTTCAATCGCGCGTTTGATAATGTGGATACCGGTAGTTTCATCTTCATTGTCACCCTTCATCCCTTCGAGAGAAGCAGTAGCGCGGATGTAGGCTACACCACCACCGGCAACGATACCTTCGGCGATAGCTGCGCGAGTAGCGCTCAATGCATCGTCCACGCGGTCTTTTTTCTCTTTCATTTCAACTTCAGAGGGTGCACCGATGTGGAGTACTGCTACGCCACCTGCCAATTTAGCAAGACGTTCTTGAAGTTTTTCTTTGTCGTAGTCGCTCTTAGTTTGCTCGATTTGAGCTTTGATTTGAGCCACGCGAGCTGCGATTGCTTCTTTATCTCCGGCGCCGTCAACGAGGGTAGTGTTTTCTTTGTTGACTGTAGCTTTGTCGGCAGTACCGAGCATGTCGAGAGTTGCGCCATCGAGTTTCATCCCTTTTTCTTCTGAAATAACAACACCACCGGTCAAGATTGCGATATCTTCGAGCATTTCTTTGCGACGATCGCCAAAGCCGGGTGCTTTAACAGCACATACTTTCAATGAGCCGCGCAAACGATTGACAACCAATGTGGCCAATGCTTCTGAGTCGACATCTTCTGCTATGATGAGCAATGGACGACCGCTTTGAGCTACGGGTTCAAGTACGGGGAGAAGGTCTTTGAAGTTAGATATTTTTTTGTCGTAGAGGAGGATGAACGGACGTTCCATTTCGCACTCCATCTTTTCGGTGTTGGTCATGAAGTAGGGAGAGATGTAGCCACGGTCGAACTGCATACCTTCAACAACGTCGACAGTTGTTTCGGTGCCTTTTGCTTCGTCAACAGTGATAACACCTTCTTTTTTCACTTTCTTCATAGCTTCGGCAATGAGGCCGCCGATTTTTTCGTCGTTGTTGGCTGATATGCGAGCTACGTCCTCGATTTTCTTGAAATCGTCGCCAACTTCTTGGCTTTGAGCTTTGATTGATTCAACAACTGTTGCAACGGCTTTGTCGATACCACGCTTGATATCCATAGGATTAGCACCGGCAGCTACGTTTTTCAAGCCTACGTTGATGATAGCTTGAGCGAGCACGGTAGCAGTAGTAGTACCGTCACCTGCGTCGTCGCCGGTTTTAGATGCTACTTCTTTAACGAGCTGTGCGCCCATGTTTTGGAACGGATCTTCCAACTCAACTTCACGAGCTACGCTAACACCATCTTTGGTGATGTGGGGAGCTCCGAATTTTTTCTCAATGATGACATTGCGACCTTTCGGACCGAGAGTCACTTTTACAGCATCAGCAAGAGCATCGACACCCTTTTTGAGTTCTTCGCGTGCTTTAATATCAAATTTTATTTCTTTAGCCATAATCTATGTCGTATTAATAGTTAATCTTGATAATTTGTTAAATTATTCGCAGACGGCGAGAATGTCGCTTTGACGCATGATGAGGTATTTGTTGCCGTCGACTTCGATTTCTGTGCCGGCATATTTGCCATAGAGTACAGTGTCACCTTCTTTTACTATCATTTCTTCCTCTTTAGTGCCGTTGCCGGTGGCAAGAACGGTGCCTTTTAAGGGTTTTTCTTTGGCTGAGTCGGGGATGATGATGCCTGAAACTGTTACTTCTTCTGCCGCGCAAGGATTGATGAGTACGCGGTCGGCTAAGGGTTTAATCTTCATTTTGATTATATTTTAGATGTTGTTAATTTTAAATGTTGATTGACTATGAGAGTCAACGATTATTTTAATAGCACAATGTGTGCCAAACTATAATTTGTCAGCATAAAATGACAAAATGGCAACATTCATGTCAGAATGTATGCCATTTTATAAAACAATAAAGTAGTAATAAAGTTTGCAAAATTATTTGTTGAGCCCCGACTCGATAGCTGTGCGCGTCAGGTCCATTACTTCACTTCGAGCAGCCTCGTCGGACGGTGCCGGTATTGGCTTGTGGATAGTAAGTACGATGTGACCGGGACGTGGCAATTTGCTTGTGCGAGGCATCACCTTAAATGAGCCGTCGATAGTTACCGGAACCAATGGTAGATTAAATTCAAGTGCGAGTTGGTAGGCTCCTTTCTTGAATGTCCCCATTTTCCCGGTAAACGTACGTGAACCTTCAGGGAATACGACCAACGACATGCCGTTGCGCAAACGTTCTTTAGCAGTTTCGATAGTGCTACGAATAGCGGCAGGGGAGCTGCGGTCAACAAAAATATGCCCGCACTTATAGCAAGTGTAGCCTACGAGCAGTATCTTGCGCAAACTTTTTTTCATCATCCATTTGAAATTATGCCCCAAATATCCGTAGACCGAAAAGATGTCGTAGGCTCCTTGGTGGTTGGCAACAAAAACATAGGATGTCAGTTTGTCGATATTCTCTCTACCTTTGACCGATACTCGAACTAATGATAATAAGCAGAAAATTTTGCCCCAAATCATTGCCGGATAATACCCCCAGAACGAACCATTACCAATAGCAGTGCCTATAATGATTGTTAAACAAATAAGCACCGTAGTCACTAATAGCAACGGACACGCAATAAAGATAAAGTAGATGTAATATAATACAAGCATCGGTTGGAACGGATTCTGTTATTAATATGCAAACATTGGGTAATCGTTAATTGTAGCGTTGACTTTTTCGCGAACAGAAGCGATTACTTTTTCGTTTTCGGGGTTAGAAAGAACGGTGTCAATCATTTCAACGATTTCTCCCATCAATTCTTCTTTAGCACCACGAGTAGTGATTGCAGCAGTACCCAAACGGATTCCGGAAGTCTGGAACGGAGAACGGCTGTCGAAAGGTACCATATTCTTGTTGGCAGTAATGTCGGCATCAACGAGAACTTTTTCAGCCACTTTACCTGTCAATTCGGGGAATTTAGTACGCAAGTCAACGAGCATGCAGTGGTTGTCGGTACCGCCTGAAATAATCTTGTAACCCTTGTCAACAAGAGCTTGAGCCATAACGGCAGCATTCTTCTTAACTTGAGTTTGATATTCTTTGTAAGAGGGTTGCAAAGCTTCTCCGAAGGCTACAGCTTTAGCAGCTACAACGTGTTCGAGCGGACCGCCTTGAACGCCGGGGAATACTGCAGAGTCGAGAAGTGACGACATTTTGCGAATTACACCCTTTGGAGTAGTTTTGCCCCAAGGATTGTCGAAGTCTTTGCCAAGCAAGATGATACCACCACGCGGACCACGCAAAGTCTTGTGGGTGGTAGATGTTACGATATGTGCATATTTTACAGGGTTGTCGAGGAGATCTGCAGCGATAAGACCTGCGGGGTGTGCCATGTCAACCATAAGTATTGCACCGATTTCATCGGCAAGACGACGCATACGTGCATAGTCCCATTCGCGAGAGTATGCGCTGGCTCCACCTACGATGAGGCGAGGGCGTTCTCTGCGTGCCACTTCTTCCATTTGGTCATAGTCAACGAGTCCGGTATCTTCTTTGACGTTGTATTCCAATGCTTGGAACATCATACCTGAGAAGTTGACGGGGCTACCATGTGAAAGGTGTCCGCCATGAGCAAGATTTAAACCGAGGAATTTGTCGCCGGGGCGGAGCACCGACATGAATACTGCCATGTTGGCTTGAGCTCCGGAGTGGGGTTGTACATTGGCATATTCAGCACCAAAGATTTCTTTAATGCGGTCGATGGCCAATTGTTCAGCCTCATCGACTACTTGGCAACCGCCGTAGTAGCGATGACCGGGGTATCCTTCAGCGTATTTGTTGGTTAGGCATGAACCCATAGCCTGCATCACTTGGTCGCTGACGAAGTTTTCTGATGCAATGAGTTCGATTCCTTTCTTTTGACGATCATACTCGCGAGCAATGATGTCGAAAATAGCATTGTCTCTTTCCATTATCTTTTTTACTTTAAAAATTATTTCTTTTTTACGGTCCAACCGAAGTGACCTATTTGTTCACCTTGGCGGTAATATTTTCCATGACTGTAGTTTATAAGCCCTGCTGCACCGAGGTCAAATGCACCTGTCTGAGGGTCGATGAGGCTTTCGTCGGCAATAACGTTGACTACTTCGGCAATGAACATGTCGTGACTGCCGAGGGGCATTATAGTTTTTACTCTACATTCAATGCTTAATGGCGATTCCTCAATATAGGGGCAGGCTACAGCAACACCTTTGGCCGGTGTTAACCCTGTTTCTTTCCATTTGTTGAAATCACGTCCCGATTTCACTCCAACCCAATCGGTGGCATGTGCCATTGATTCTGTCGTCAGGTTGATAGTAAATTGCATATTTTCTTTAATCATGGGATAGCTATGGCGTTCGGGGCGAACTGAGATATAGCACATGGCAGGATTGGTGCATATTGTGCCGGTCCATGCCACTGTGAGCATGTTGGAATGTTCGATGTCGCTACCGCAAGTGACAATGACTGCCGGCAACGGATATATCATAGTGCCCGGTTTCCAATTTTGTTTATTTGCCATATCGTTTCGTTATGATGTGATGTAGATAGCAGGTTGCTTAAATAATGTCGGCTTTCTCCCCTGTTGTGGTGTGGTTGCAATAATGACAGCGAATTGTGCGAGTTGTGTTGTCTACAACTTCAAATTTTGTAGCCATCGGCTCGTTGTTGGATATACACTTGGGATTGGAGCAACGCACTATCCCGACAATGGTTTGTGGCAATACGACAGGGCGTTTTTCAACGACTTGATAGTCGCGAATGATATTGACAACGGCAGTTGGAGCAACAAGAGCAACTCTATTAAGAACCTTTTCAGGGAAAGTGACATCTGCAATCTTGATGATACCCTTGGCTCCCAATTTGTGGCTTTTTAGATTGTTGCCGATAGTGAGTTGATTGGATAGATTTTCTACACCCAATATTTTGACGCATTTAAACAATTGGTCGGCAGGTATGTGGTCAATTACAGTACCATTGCATAGAGCTGCTACCGCCAGTGAAGTTTTGTTAGTTGTCATTTATGCTGAGATTAAAAACCGTTGTAATTTCGTTGATTAAATAGATGCCTCATTAATTGTTGGGGCGATTTGAAGAGCATCACATATGAGCGCCTGACGCATGAATAATCCGTTGCGTGCTTGATTGAAATAGTAGGCTTTGGGATTGTCGTCGACGTCGGGTGAAATTTCATTAACACGTGGTAGCGGGTGGAGTATACGCAAATTGTCGCGAGAATTGTCGAGCATTGAGTTGCGCAAAGTGTACAAATCTTTTACCCGTTCATATTCGGCTAAGTCGGTGAAGCGTTCGCGTTGCACTCGCGTCATGTATATAATGTCGGAGGAGTTTATCACCTCTTCGGAGAAATCTGTGTGAATAGTATAATCTATACCTTGTTCTTCGCAGAATTTCAGATATTCTTTAGGCATCTGCAACTCTTCGCAAGCTACGAAACGGAATGTGGGGTTGAAATATTTCATCGCCATTATGAGCGAGTGGACTGTACGTCCATATTTGAGGTCGCCCACTAATGTGATGGTAAGTCCCTGCAAAGTCCCCTGAGTTTTGTAGATAGAGTAAAGGTCGAGCATAGTTTGCGAAGGGTGTTGGTTGGCACCATCACCGGCATTTATCACCGGAGTGTCGGTGACTTCGGCTGCATAGCGTGCCGCACCTTCCAAGTAGTGTCGCATTATAATCAAGTCGACGTAATTCGACACCATTTTGATTGTATCTTTCAGAGTTTCCCCTTTTGATGAAGAGGTAGTGTTGGCATCAGCAAACCCAATGATGCGTCCCCCGAGACGATTTACGGCTGTTTCAAAACTAAGTCGGGTGCGAGTAGAAGGTTCAAAAAAAAGCGTCCCCACAACTTTTCCGTCAAGGATTTTGTGATTGGGATGCTCTTCAAAATAGCGTGCTTGCTCCAAAAGGTGGAGCATCTGCTCTTTGCTCAAATCGGAGATTGATACCAAGCTATGCTTATTCATTGCGGTGTGATATTTTATCTAAGAGAAGGGTAGTTGCCCACTCTGAGTTTGTTTGTTTGCAAAATTACAAAAATCCCTTGTCACTTGCAACCTCCACACTAATAAAAATCCCTCGCTTTCAAAATTAATTAGAAAACGAAGCCAAGTAGATGTGTCATTCATTGAAAAATGATAACGAGTATGTTGTAGATATAAGGAGATGCGAGGAAAATCCTGCAATGATGATATTATTCGCGATAGTAAATGCGCTTGACACGTGGAGATATTGAGGTCAAGATTTCGTAGGGGATTGTAGTGAGAGTGTCGGCCAGCATTTGCGGTGTGATAGTATCTCCAAAAATCTCAACATGGTCACCAACCGCACATACTGCATCGGTAACATCAATCATGCATATATCCATGCAAATAGAGCCGATAGTGGGACAGTGATATCCGTTGACAGTGAATGAAGTGTTGCCGTAGCCGAGGTGGCGGTCAATCCCATCGGCATACCCTACGGGAATTGTAGCTATTATTGAATCGCGGGTCAAGCATCCGCGTCGGTTGTAACCTACAGTATCTCCTGCTTTCCAATGTTTTATTGAAATAATGGTTGACATAAGTCGCGACACGTTGCGCAATTGGTCCATCGACCCATCGGCAATTGTAGGTACGCCATAAAGCCCTATGCCCAATCTGACAAAGTCATATTGGTGTTGGGGGAAGCGTACAATGCCGGTAGAGTTGAGAATGTGGCGCTTTATTGGATATGAGAGTGTGCTCGATAGTACGTCGTAGCAACGTTCAAAGATAGCAAATTGATTAAGCGTGTATGTATCCTCGGAAGGGTCGTCGGCACATGCCAAATGAGAAAACATTGTTTTGGCATAGATATGTTGTGCGTTGCAGAGCATTTGGGCAAGACGAGGCATATCCTCTTCAAGGAAGCCAAGACGGCGCATCCCGGTGTCGATTTTCAAGTGGATTGGGAATCTAACATCGTCGTCGTAGTTGGCAAAATGTTCAGTCAGCTGCTCCAATAGTTCAAAGCTATATACTTCGGGTTCGAGGTTGTAGCGATAGAGGGTGCGTATGTCGTGTGCACGCGGATTAAGAACGATGATAGGCATTGAAATGCCGCAACGACGCAACTCAATTCCCTCGTCGACAACTGCCACTGCGATATAAGCAGCACCTTGTTCCTGCAATGTGCGAGCCAACTCTACCGACCCGGCGCCATAGCCATGGGCTTTCAGCATGCAGACGATGCCCGTGGTTGGTTTGATTTTTGAGCGGAAAAAGTTGAAATTATGAACCATTGCGTCGAGGTTCACTTCCATTACTGTTTCGTGCTGTTTATCTTCCAGAATAGCTACGACTTTGTCAACACTGCAATTGTCGGCGGTGTTGACAACAATAATCTCATCGTGAAAATCATTTTTGATGATATTTTCGGGATTGCATAGCGTTGTCAGGTGGCATTTGCCAATGCCGTAGCGGTCGGTGATGCGTTTTAACTCGTCGGGATAACGTCCGGCAGTTGATTCATCTATAATAAGAGAAATCAATACGTTGCCTCCAGATTGACGGCGAGCAAAATCAAGAGCGCCACAGAGTGATTG
>JAFXHY010000021.1 GCA_017536215.1 Muribaculaceae bacterium
CAAAGGTGAAGTAATTGACGTGTTGGGAAAAAAGGGGGAAAATAATGCTGAAATTAATGCCATCATGGCAGAATTTGGCTTGCCCTATGTATATCCTGAATCTGTCGACAAAGCAGCGCAAAAGATAGAAGCAGGAATTACTCCCGAGGTTGTTGCTCAACGACTCGATATGCGAGAAGTGACGACCTTTACTATCGACCCCAAGGATGCCAAGGACTTTGATGATGCGTTGTCAATACGACGAATTAAGGATGGCATGTGGGAAATCGGAGTGCATATTGCCGATGTTACTCACTATGTTAAGCCCGATACGATAATTGACCGCGAGGCTCAAAAGCGAGCAACGTCGGTATATCTTGTTGACCGAGTGGTGCCCATGCTACCCGAGCATTTGAGCAACGGTATATGTTCGTTGCGCCCCGATGAGGACAAACTTACTTTCTCATGCATTTTTAAAATGGATGATGCGGGTAAAGTTCACGATAGCCAAATTGCGCGAACAGTGACGCGTTCAAATCGTCGATTCACTTACGAGGAAGCACAAGAGGTAATAGAAACTGGAGAGGGTGATTATTCGGAAGAAATAACCACACTCGATCGCTTGGCAAAAATATTGCGCGAACAACGATATGAAAATGGCTCTGTAGAATTTGACCGAGTAGAGGTTAGATTTGATATAGATGAGACCGGTCATCCTATCGGTGTCTATTTCAAAGAATCGAAAGATGCTAATAAACTCATTGAGGAATTTATGTTGCTCGCTAATCGAACAGTGGCGCAAGCAATAGGTGCTCCGGTCGGGAAGAAAAAGCCCAAAGCATTTGTATATCGTGTGCATGACATGCCCGACCCCGGTAAGTTGGCGGATTTGTCAACATTGTCGCGAGTGTTTGGCTACAAGGTTAAAGCGACAGGGACCCCTCGCGAGGTCAATAAGTCGATAAATAAGATGCTTGCCGGAGTGAAAGGCAAAGGGGAGGAAAATCTACTTTCCACATTGGCAGTGCGCTCAATGGCGAAAGCGATATATACGACCACCAACATCGGTCACTATGGGTTAGGATTTGAGTACTACACTCATTTTACATCGCCTATTCGTCGATATCCCGATATGATGGTTCATCGCTTGTTGGAGAAATATCTTTCGGGCGGTCGTTCGGTCAATGTTGAGAAATTGGAGCTATTGTGTAAGCATTCCTCGGATATGGAGCAATTGGCAGCCGGTGCCGAACGAGCATCAATCAAGTATAAGCAGGTTGAATATATGAACGACCACTTGGATGAGGAATATGACGGAGTTATTTCCGGAGTGACCGAGTGGGGTGTTTATGTAGAAATCAATGAAAATAAATGCGAAGGACTTGTGCCGGTGCGTGACCTTCCGGATGATTTCTACGACCTTGATGAGAAGAACTATTGTTTGGTAGGACGTCGTCGCAATCAGCGATATCGTCTTGGCGATGAAATAAAGGTGAGAGTGGCACGAGCTAATCTCGATCGCAAACAGCTTGATTTTGCAATAGTTGACCCCAATAAAAATAGAAAAGGGGAAGATGATTTGGGTAATACCGTGACCGTTGCTCAGGCACTCTCTAATACCCAAAAGAAAAAATCGGCGCAGCACACTAAGGGGCGTCGAAAGGGAAGAAAATAACTGATTGAATATTTTGTTTATTCAAATTTTAGGTAGAAGATAATAGCTTTAAACATAAAATAATATGAATATTGCAGTTGTAGGAACAGGTTATGTTGGTCTTGTATCGGGGACATGTTTCGCCGAGATGGGGGTCAATGTGACATGTGTAGATATTGATACCAAGAAAATCGCGTCGTTGAAATCGGGAGAGATACCAATCTATGAACCGGGACTCGATGATATGGTAAAACGCAATATCAAAGAGGGACGATTGAAATTCAGCACTTCGTTGGCAGAATGTCTCGATGAAGTGGAAATCGTGTTTAGTGCAGTGGGAACACCCCCTGATGAAGATGGGTCGGCCGACTTGCAATATGTGTTGAATGTGGCACGCGAGTTTGGTCGCAACATAAAGAAATATACAATCCTTGTCACCAAGTCGACAGT
Source organism: Muribaculaceae bacterium (assembly GCA_017536215.1). Lineage (GTDB taxonomy): Bacteria > Bacteroidota > Bacteroidia > Bacteroidales > Muribaculaceae > JAGBWK01. The sequence continues at coordinate 2,084 of JAFXHY010000021.1, forward strand.
GCCCGTAGGCACGGCGGCAAAGGTGAAAACAGCGATACAAGAAGAACTTGCCGCTCGAGGTGAAGATATCGAATTTGATGTGGCTTCAAATCCGGAATTTTTGAAGGAAGGGGCTGCAATCAAGGACTTTATGAGCCCCGACCGCGTAGTAATCGGAGTTGATTCCAATCGCGCGCAAAAGTTGATGGCAAAGCTATATCGCCCGTTCATGCTGACTAATAATCGTATAATCTTTACGGATATACCCTCGGCAGAAATGATTAAATATGCCGCCAATTCGATGCTCGCTACACGCATATCATTTATGAATGATATCGCAAATTTGTGTGAGATAGTAGGCGCCGATGTCAATATGGTCAGAAAAGGAATCGGAGCTGATGTGCGTATTGGGTCGAAGTTCCTTTACCCCGGATGTGGATATGGCGGCTCATGTTTCCCCAAAGATGTCAAAGCATTGATAAAAACGGCAGAACGTAATGGATACGAGATGCGCGTATTGAAAGCTGTAGAAGAAGTCAACGAGCGCCAGAAGGAAATTCTTTATGCGAAGTTGGTGAAAGAATTTGGCGGAGAGGCGAATCTTAAAGGGAAACGTATCGCCTTGTGGGGTTTGGCATTTAAGCCTGAGACTGATGATATGCGAGAGGCAACGTCGCTTGTCATTATAGACAAATTGGCTGAAGCCGGAGCTGAAATAGTAGTTTATGACCCTGTAGCGATGAATGAATGTCGTCGTCGCGTCGGTGATAAGGTGAAGTATGCAAAAGATATGTATGATGCAGTGCTGGGTGCCGATGCGTTGATGATGTTGACAGAATGGAAGCAGTTTAGATTGCCGTCGTGGGGCGTTGTCAAACAAGCGATGCACAATACCTTAGTTCTTGATGGACGCAATATATATGACGCAGCCGAGCTTGCGCAACAAGGGATTAAATATCATTGCATAGGTCGATAAGAAAATTGACCACGAGAGTTTCAATTGTATAGAATAATAAAAATTAATAGGACTGTAATGCCCCAAATTGGTATTTGTGTAAAAAATCTGACAAGTGGAGGTGCTGAAAAGCAAGCCGTGTTGTTGGCTAATACATTAGTGCCGGAGCATAGTGTCGCTTTTATCATAGTGAATGGAGAGAAAGTGCATGAGAAATATCTCAAGATGCTATCTCCCGAAGTAAAAGTTGTAAGATTTGAAGGGAGTCGCCGTACTCGTTGCAAATTATATCATGAATATGTGAAAGCCGAGGCCCTTGATATTATATTTTCATATCTGACAGCTGCCAACTATTATAGCATGCGAGCAGCAAGAGGGTCAGCGACAAAGGTGGTTTCCGGAATCCGCAATTCAAAATTGCCGTTAATGAAGCATATTGCAGATGCATTAATGAATCGTTGGGGTGTTGTCGCTTCGGTAAGCAACTGTGAGTCGGGGAAAAGACATTTTGCCAAGACCGGATTTAAGGGAGAAAAAATTGAGTGTATTCCCAATTGTTTCGACCCTATCGAAGAATATAAAAAACGCCCGGAGCGAGATTTTGTTAATGTAATAACTGTTGGTCGATTTGTAGCGCAAAAAGATTATTATACGGCGATTAAATCGGTATCGCGAGCATCCTCGGAGTGTAAGCAATTGCGCTTTACAATAATAGGATATGGCGAACTCGAGGATAAATTGCGCAACTGGGTTAAGGAAGAAGGTATCGAGGATATCACGACTATACTCATAAATAGTAATCAAATCGCTCAAGAATTGAGTAATGCTGATATCTATTTGTCAACATCGTTGTTTGAAGGATTGAGCAACTCTATAATGGAGGGAATGAATGCTGATCTCCCTATTGTAGCTACGGCGGTGGGGGACAATGATAAACTTGTCAAAGCAGAAGTCAATGGATATATAACATCGACCGGAGATTATAAATCGATAGCGAAACATATAGTACGACTTGTCAATGATAGCGAGTTGCGACAACAAATGGGGCTCAAGAGTAAAGAATTGCTTAAAGCAAATTTTACAAAAGAGCTATTTGCTCAACGATATAATGAGTTGATAACAAAATTACTTGGTTGATGAAGGTAGTAGTTGTTGGGACGCGAGGAATTCCCGATATATCGGGAGGGGTGGAGACTCATTGCGAAAATCTGTATCCGAGGATAGTTGCGATGGGGCATGATGTCACCGTCGTTCGTCGTCGATGTTATGTGACCGACAACAACCGTATCTCCGAATATAAAGGGGTTAAACTCGTTGATCTTTATACTCCGAAAAAGAAGAGTTTTGAGGCTATTATCCACACTTTTTTAGCTGTAATCAAAGCGCGGAGAATGAAAGCCGACGTGCTTCATATCCATGCCATCGGGCCCTCAATAATGGCACCATTGGCAAGATTGTTAGGCCTGAAAGTAGTTATGACTCATCATGGTCCGGACTACGACCGTGGAAAGTGGGGACGCATGGCTAAGTTGGTGTTAAAAACCGGCGAGAAGTGGGGAACTCGTTTTTCCCATCGTGTAATAGTGATATCGACAGTTATTGCCGATATTTTGCGTAATAAATATGGGCGTGAGGATACCGATTTGATATATAACGGGGTTAATACTCCGAAACGTTCGGAATCTACGGAATATATAGAGTCGCTTGGTTTGGAACCGAAAAAATATATCGTCGCTATTGGGCGTTTTGTTCAAGAGAAAGGATTTCATGACCTTATTGAAGCGTATAAACGATTGGATATTAAGGGGGTGAAATTAGCACTTGTGGGAGATAGCGATCATCCCGACAAATATAGCGAGGAACTTAGGCGTGTAGGCAAAGAGTCAGGAGTAGTTTTCACCGGATTTATAAAGGGGGAACCTCTTAATGAAATATCGCAGAATGCCTCTCTCTTTGTGTTGCCATCGTATCATGAAGGATTGCCAATAGCATTGCTGGAGGCGATGAGTCAGGAACTTGATGTTGTTGTGAGCGATATCCCTGCCAATAAAATAAAAGAACTGGAAGAAGGCGACTTCTTCCCTGTTGGCAATGTAGATGCTTTGGCAGCAAAGATTGAAGAGAAACTTCAAACAGGAATAAAACATCGCAAATATAATCTTACAAATTATAATTGGGATCATATTGCGGAAAGTACGCTCAAAGTCTACGAGCAGGTAGTGGAATCCGGAAGAAAGAAGGAGCGTAAGAAGTGAAACTGCCCCCGCACAACAATGAGTCGTGAGGGCAAAATTAAATTGAAAAATCTGATAAATAATATATAGAGAACGATGAAAGTATTAGTGACCGGCGCAGCAGGATTTATAGGTTCACGATTGACGATGTTACTTGCCGAACGCGGAGATAGCGTCGTTGGCATTGACAACATCAATGATTATTATGATATCAGATTGAAATATGGTCGCTTGCGCAATGCCGGATTTGCTGTTTCAGAAAATGGAGTAAAATGGGGCGAAGAGTTGCGCAGCAGTAAATATGGCAATTGCCGATTTATTAGATTATCTATAGATGATAAACATGGATTGGACACTTTGTTCTCCGGCGAGGGATTTGACACCGTGGTTAATCTTGCCGCACAGGCGGGAGTCAGGTATTCGATAACCAATCCCTATGCTTATCTCCAAAGCAACCTTGTGGGATTTCTCAATATATTGGAGGCATGTCGCAACTTCAATGTCGGGAATCTGGTGTATGCATCATCATCGTCGGTTTATGGCGCTAACGATAAAGTGCCATTCTCGGAAGATGACAAGGTAGATTCTCCGGTCAGTCTATATGCAGCGACCAAAAAGTCGAATGAGTTGATGGCGCATGCATATAGTAAGCTTTATGGCATTAAAGTCACCGGATTGAGGTATTTTACAGTGTATGGACCATGGGGGCGTCCCGATATGTCGCCTATGCTTTTTGCCTCGGCAATCGATAAGGGGGAACCAATCAAGGTGTTCAACAATGGTGATATGATTCGAGATTTTACCTATATTGACGATATTGTAGATGGAACAATAAAGGTAGTAGATACTCCACCTGCTGATGGTGAAAACATGGCTCGTGTCTACAACATAGGTTGCTCGAATCCCGTAAAACTGATGGATTTTATTTCAGAAATAGAGGTCGCGATGGGGAAAAAGGCAGAAAAAGTATTCATGCCGATGCAACCGGGCGACGTTTATCAAACCAATGCTGATACAACTCGACTTGAAACAGAAATAGGTTATCACCCTGAATGTTCACTTCATGAAGGAATTCAAAAATTCATAGAGTGGTATCGCTCGGAGGAAAATCCGTTGCGAGAAAACTAAAGATTAATATTGTTGTTGTAGAGATAGAGCTGTCTTTACAAAAATTCTACTATTTATCAATTTGGAAGGGAAGCAACGAGGCATCGGGAAGAGAGTAAGGAAGGTGGCAAAGGTGACATTGTTGTCGTTGTTACTTTTCGTAGTCTTTGTAGTGGTGTTGTTGTATATACCCTTTGTTCAGGATTTTATAGTGCCACGGGTGCTTAATATGATAAATAGTGAGGAGATGACAGTTAAAGTAGAGCATTTCCGCTTAAAATTTCCACTAAATGTTGATGTTAGAGGGCTGGAAGTGTTGCAGAAGGGTGACACGATGCTAATAGCATCAGATGCACAAGTGAATGTCAGTGTCCTTCCGTTGTTAACCGGAAACATTAATGCAAGTGACATAGAGCTGCGAGATATATACTTCAAGTTAGGGACACCCGATTCGGCGAGTTATATTCGTGCGCGAGTGAATGGCGTATCTGTTAAAGATGTGGCATTGGAGTTGAGCAATCAACATGTAGCGGTAGACAATATAACAGTTGCCGGTGGAGATATAAAGATGACGCTGAGAAATGATAGTATCCCCGAACCACCTACGCCGGCAACGCCTACCTATTGGAAGATAGTGGCGGGGCAGATTGCATTGGGAAATATAGATTTTGAAATGACAACGGTTGAGACCGGCGACACAATACGTAGCGGCCTTGACGATTTCAAAATGATTAACGGATCTATTGATTTAGGGAATCACACTCTAAATGTCGACGATATTATAATTGATGGAGTAGCCGCACGATACATTATAGGCACGAATTTTGATGAAAGCAGAGTGGTTGAAGAGCTACCGACCGATACGATTATGTCAGACACAATTCCGTGGGCTATTGCTATTCAACATTTGAAACTTGATAATGGGAAGGTGACGTATGCCACGGCAGGGGCAATTCCCCAACAGGGATTTGATACGCAATATATTGATATTGACAGGCTGATAGTTGATGTTGACTCGTTTTATAATCGTGGGGCTTATATGCGGGTTCCTATTAAAGAGTTGATGGTGTCGGAACGTTCCGGGCTCCAACTTTTCGGTGCAGGAGTGTTTTCTATGAATAGTCAAAGTATTGAAGCCGATAATTTTAATTTTAGGACATTGGCATCGACAATTCAAGTGGATGCAGAATATGGACTAACATCGGTAGATGCTCCATTATTTGTGTCGTTGAGAGCAGATATTGACCCTATTGATATGATGACTACATTCCCGACATTGAAGCAATCGATAGCTATGTTGCCGCAGCATAGAAAGATTGAGGTCAATGTTAACGCGTCGGGAAGCCTGACTGACTTGCAGATAGAGAACACCCGACTCGCAATGCGCAATTATTTTGATGTGCAGTTAGTAGGAGAAGTAATAAACGTATTGGATTTTAACAACGCATTGGGACATCTCGCCATAACCGGAGATTTCAACGATATAAATTTCATAAAACCAACTCCAGTTGAGGCTCAACTCGGAAAGACTGAAAAAATGCCACCATTGCGTCTTGCCGGTGCGGTAGATATCGCTTCCGGCTCAGTTCGTACAAATTTAAATGCTGTTACATCCGGCGGAGATTTGGCTCTTGATGGGAAATGCAACTTGCAGGCAGAGGGATATGAGATAGCACTCAATGCTGAAGAATTCCCTGTGGGCAGTTTCTTGCCGGGGTTAGGAGTTAATGATGTTACCGCTAAGATTGAAGCGCGAGGACGAGGTGTCGATATATTTAGTCGAAGAACATTGCTTACGGCTAAGGTAGATGCAATAAGTGTAGACTATCGAGGACATTCTCTTCATGACATGAATGTAAATGCTATTATAGCTGACGGTGTTGCCGATATTAACTTGACCTCAGACAACGATGTTATTGACGGCAATATGACTGCATCCGGAAATCTCGTTGGAGAGGACTATGAATGGTCAATGATAGGCGATTTCCGCAATGTCAATCTATATGCATTAGGTGTAATGGATACCATATCAAATGTGGCAACCTCGATGTCGGCCAATGTGAAAAAATCGGCGATATCTAATGACTTAATAGCCGGAATCGAATTGCATCATGTGAAAGCCGTGTTGGGAAATTCGAGCTATGGGTTAAAAGATTTCAATGTTGACTATATAGGATCGGACTCTACATCGCAGCTATATGTCGATAATCAGGATATGACTCTGAAATTCTCCGCACCTATGTTGATTGATAGTGTCGCATCTAATTTTGCCGCAGCTTTCAGTTTGATAGAACCTATGATAGAGTCCCGCAAATTGGAGGTTGATGTGTTGCAACAGAGATTGCCGGAGTTTAATTTTGAGGTTGAAGCGGGTGAACGTAATGCTTTGCATGACTATTTGTTGTCAAGCGGTATGAAGTTTAGAACGTTGAGCTTTAATGCAAAAAATGATAGTATAATTAATATTGCTGCAAAGGTAGAAGGCTTTGAATCGGGTACGACTCGCTTGGATAAAGTTGATTTTGTAGCAAAGCAAGAAGGACCACGATTAAACTATGTCCTTAAAATTGATAATGAGCCTGGCACGATAGATGATTTGGCACATGTTGTAGGGACGGGATTTATTGGTGGAGACAAAATTATGTTGTCGTTGAATCAGCAAAACATACAAAAACAAACCGGATATAAACTCGGTGCATTTGTAGAGTTTTCGGACACCACGATGAAGTTCCGACTCGACCCTACCGACCCTATTATCGGCTACCGACAGTGGCAAGTCAATCCCGATAATGGCATCACTTTTAATACCAATACATATCATCTTGATGCTAATTTATTGATGACTAACAATGATAGCCGACTGCACATCTACACTCGGCATGATTCAATACAGGGGTATAAGCATCAGGAAAATATCAATGTCGATATATCAAAAATCCAGATAGCAGAATGGATTACCCTCAGCCCTTACGCTTCGCCAATGAAAGGAGAATTGTCGGCTGATTTGCAGTTTGCATTGATGCCCGGCAGTCTCAACGGAGAAGGGACTGTTACACTCGCAGATTTTATTTATGCCAAACGTAGAGTCGGCACTCTCGACCTTGATTTTGATGTAGCAACGTCAAAATCGGGAATTATGACAGCCAAAACAGGTCTTAAAGTAGATGGGCGCGAAGTGATGAGAGCGACGGGCGCATTAAACGATACAACACTAACCGAACCCGTTAAACTCGATTTTGCACTTACACGCTTGCCGATGACTATTGCAAATCCATTCTTAGGGAAGTCAGCAAATCTATCGGGATATTTAAGTGGCAATATGGATATAATTGGTAGTGTGTCAGAGCCAATATTTAATGGATATCTTGATTTTGACTCGGCTACTGTGAAGTTGGCTATGTTGGGCTCAACATTTAAATTTAGTGATGAAAAAATTCCAATTGATTCCAATGTGATATATTTCAATGATTATTCCATATATGGTATTAATGAAAATCCGCTTGAAATCAATGGTAAAGTGGATATGCGCTCATTGTCCAACGTGAAATTAGACTTGAAGTTGTTGGCTGATAATATGCAAATTGTCGGAAATGATAAGCGACGTGGAAGTGATGTATATGGCAAAGCTTTTGTGTCGGTTGATGCAAAAGCTCAGGGGGATATGAATTATCTTAATGCATTTGCAAAAGTTAGTGTTAAAGAGGGTACAAATGTGACCTACGTCATGCCTGATGCGAGTACAAGTTTGGCCTCGCAAAGCACAGGAGATATGGTGCAATTTGTGAATTTTACCGACACAACAACAACGATAGTAGGCGATTCCTTGCCATCGTTAGGTATGGTTGTAAACTTAGACGCATTGCTCAATGTTGAAGAGGGTGCGGTCATAGGCGTTGATTTATCGGCCAACGGACAGGACCGCGTGCAGGTACAATCCAATGGCTCGATAGATTTTTCCATTAATCCGTTGGGAGATACTCGTGCTACTGGCCGACTAAATATAACCGGTGGATACGTGCGTTATTCTCCGCCATTAATGTCGGAAAAGATGTTTGAATTTAGAGATGGTAGCTATGTGGCGTTGAATGGCAATATCGCTAATCCGATAGTGAATGTTTCGGCAGTTGATGTGGTCAAAGCAAATGTCACACAAGAGGGGCAAAATTCACGTTTGATTAATTTCGATGTCATACTTCGAGTGAACGGAACGCTTTCCGAAATGGATGTAGCATTTGATTTGGATACCAACGAAGATGTCACGGTGCGCAATGAGTTGCAATCAATGTCGCCTGAGCAACGCGCCAACCAAGCAATGAATCTGTTGCTATATAATATGTATACCGGACCAAGTACTAAGGGCAATGCCAATATTGCGGGAAATCCCCTATATAGTTTCCTTTCTTCGCAAGTTAACACGTGGATGGCCAATAATGTGAAGTTTGTAGATGTATCGGTGGGTATCGACCAATATGAACGTACTTTCGACGGGTCATCGTCGACCACTACAAATTATAGCTACCAAGTGTCGAAGAGTTTCCTCGACGATCGTTTTAAAGTGAGAGTAGGTGGCAATTACAGCACAGATGTAGACCCCGACGAGAATGTGTCGCAAAATCTTTTTAACGATATATCGGTAGAATATTTGATAAACAAATCGGGGACAATGTATGTGAAATTGTTCCGCCACACCGGCTATGAAAGTATCCTTGAAGGGGAAGTCACTCAGACCGGTGTCGGCTTCGTTTATCGCCGCAAATTGAGAGCGTTGGGCGAAATGTTTAATCGCAATCGTTCAATGTCAAAGACTACGGTGCAAGAAGATGCATTGCAATTAGCAGGTGAAATATTGCGCTCGGTGGCTAAAAAGAAAAATGAAGATGAAACAGAGGCGAAATAAATATATGATGCTATTGCCGGTGGCTATGCTCATTGCATCGTTGGTCATAGTCGGGTGCTCCACTACGCGCCGATTGGAGCAGGGAGAGGTGTTGTATAAGGGAGTGAAAGGTATTGAATATGCTAATCCTGAAAAGGGAAGTTTGCCCGAAGGATTGTGCGATAATATTGAAGTTGCGGTAGATGCCCCAACTAATAAAAATTCGCTATTGTTTTTCCCGATAGGACTGTGGGTATATAATAATATGGACCAACCGGAGTCGGGATTTAAAAAGAAATTCTATAATAGATTTGTGCAAGAGCCGATTGTGGTGTCCGATGTTCGCCCGGAAGTTCGTACGCAGATGATTGATGAGATACTCGACAACAACGGATATTTCAGCGGGAGTAGTAGCTATGAGCTCGTTTCGGGGAAGAACAAGCGAAAAGCACAAATAAAATATACCATAAATGCCGGCAAGCCATATCTGCTCGATGAAATTGAACTGTTGCCCGATACGTGTCATCTGACTCATGCCATTGACTCGCTGGCAATGCGTGAACCCTATTTGCAGCGAGGTCAACAGTATTGCACCGACTCGTTGAGCGCAGTTAGAACGCGTATCACCAATAAGTTGCGCAATCGTGGATATTATTACTTCAAACCTGAATTTATAGAATATCTTGCCGATTCGTTGCAAAATCCGGGGAATATTTCGCTACGCATGACTTTGGCACCAAGCATCCCCGCTGTGGCGCGACAACGGTATCTGACCGGTGATGTCACCATGTATGTGTTTAGAAATCAAGGAGGGGGCGACCCTGATACGATTGAAATGAATCGTGGTCGGTTGATACAGATGCAACCATCAAAATTTCGACAAAACTTGATGGACGAGTGCGTCACATTTAATCGTGGTAAGGTATTTGCCGTACGTGATATGGACCGCACACAAAGCTATTTGTCGCGACTTGGCATCTTTAATGCAATATCGATTTCGGCATTGCCCGACTCTGCTGCTGTCGAGCCAACCCTCGATGTGGCTATCTCTTGCACCTTTGATATGCCATTGGAAACGACCATTGAGGCAAATGTGTCGTCGAAGTCAAATTCCTACCTCGGTCCGGGGCTTACCTTGGGCTTGACCAATCGCAATATGTTTGGAGGCGGAGAGCATCTAAGCGTAAACCTCACCGGCTCCTACGAATGGCAGACCGGTAGCGGAAGTTCGTCGGTATTCAATTCTTATGAAGTGGGGTTGACGGGTACTCTTTCGTTTCCACGATTTATCGCCCCCAAATTTATTCCGCGACGTAAGTATGCGTCAAATTGGACTCGCCTATCGCTCAATGCCGACTTGCTCAACCGCCCACATTATTTTAAAATGGCGCAATTTAATGCTTCTATCAGCTATGATTGGATGTCGTCGCGCTATGTTAATAATAATTTGACTCTCTTTAAGTTGACATATACAAAACTGCTTAACACTACTGCCTATTTTGATTCCATCACGGCTGAAAATCCGGCCATTGCATTGTCATTCCGTTCGCAATATATCCCGCAATTATCATATACCTATTCCTACGACCGCACCTTCAAGAATAGCAAAACGTTGCGCTATTCAATATCGCTAACGGAGGCCGGTAATCTTTTCTGGACGGTATATGAGGCGTTGGGAAGTAAGGGGGAGAAGACTTTGTTTGGCACCCCATTCTCGCAGTTCATTAAGGGACATGCGCAAGTGGTCTACGGACATCGATTGGGTGGTAAGCATTGGTTGTGGACTCGTGCAGCTGTTGGTGCGGCGCACGCCTATGGAAATTCTACTCAAGTGCCCTATACCGAGCAATTTTATTGTGGGGGAGCTAATTCCGTCAGGGCATTCACAGTTCGTTCGATTGGACCGGGACATTATCGAGCTCCGCAAGGGGATGTCAACGGGTATTTCGACCAAACGGGGACTTTTAAATTCGAATTTAATTTAGAATATAGATTCCCAATTGCCGGACCGCTACAAGGCGCAATGTTCTTTGATTCCGGCAACGTGTGGTTGCTCAAAAGCGACCCGAATCGTCCCGGTGGAGAACTTAAGGGTTCACGATTCTTCAAGGAACTTGCAACAGGCACGGGAGTAGGATTGCGATTGGACATCTCGATGCTCGTGCTTCGCGCCGATTTGGGTATCGGAATTCATGCTCCCTACGACACCGGCAAGAGCGGATACTACAACATGGAATCCTTCCGCAAATCTCTTGCATTCCATCTCGCCATCGGCTATCCATTCTAATTGACAATAAAAAAAGAGAGGGAAATTCAAAGAAATTTCCTCTCTTTAACTCTGTAATACATGTGCCAGACTATTGAACTTTAATAGACGATTACTATAAATTAGTATAGTATGCAAAATGGCAAAAATAAGTACTACACTGTGTAATTGTGTCTTATTTGACTACTATACCATCTATTGAAAATTCAAATACGTATTCATTCTGTACATCTTGAATGATGATTGGGAATATAATTCTAATGGTTTTGCCTAATATGGGACTTTTGTTCGCTGCTTCTTGGCTATTATATGAAGGGAAAAGCGATTTTTCAATCCAACCACTACTAAAATATATATTCTCAGATGGTATTAATATGTCTTCTAATGTCGCATTTTTAGGAACAACAGAAGGCGCTTGTGTTGCATTTCTATCAATCAATCTAACCCCGCTATGTATTACTCTCATTGTTATTCCATTTTCATCTACATATGCCATATCATCCCAAGGCAGTTTGATAGAATACCCAGATTTATTGATTAGAAAAAAGTTTAATTTGGATTTTCCAATATACCATACAATATTGATGAAGTCATCTTCATAGGTATATTTAGAGATGCCATCTTCTCCAATAGTATTTATAATTTTAGTTTCACCATACTTAATTTTAGCGTCGGCAGGACTTTCAACAGAAACCAATGATGTATTGTATGATGTAGAAATTAATATACTCCAACAAGAAGTAAGTGAAATCATTATTAGTAAAG
>JAFXHY010000143.1 GCA_017536215.1 Muribaculaceae bacterium
AGGAGGAGTGACGATGCACTCTTTTTTTAAAATTCCGTTCAAACCATTGCTTCCCGATGATCCTGAGTTTGCTATCGACCGATTAAGAAAACGAATGAAATATAGCAAGCAACAGATAAAACTCATAAAAGAGCTGGAGCTAATTATTATAGATGAAATATCGATGGTGAGAGCCGATATACTCGACTTTATCGATAAGATATTACGAGTGTATTCGGGGAATATGCGAGCTCCTTTTGGAGGAAAACAATTGCTGTTGGTGGGTGATATATTTCAATTGGAACCGGTAGTGACTGCGGATATGCGCGATGTGTTGCGCATGTACTATCCCAATTCATATTTCTTTTCTGCGAGTGTTTTTGTACGTCTTTCGCTTGTGCAGATAGAGCTTAGGAAGGTGTATCGACAACAAAATGCAGAATTTGTAGCGATGCTCGACAGATTTCGCACCGGCTCGCCAACAAAGACCGACTTGATGCAACTAAATTCGCGAGTCAATGCACCGGTTGCCGATGATGATTTTGTGATGACACTTGCCACGCGTCGTGATATGGTGGATAGTATCAACGACAGCCATTTATCGCAGCTGAAATCAAAGTCGATAATCTACACCGGGGAGATAAAAGATGAATTCCCGGAAAATGCGTTGCCTACTCCTAAAGAACTTGAATTGAAAGTTGGAGCACAAGTGGTGTTTGTTAGAAACGACCGCGACAAGCGATGGGTGAATGGCACTATCGGGAAGGTGTATAGTGCCACGGTCAATAAACTTGAAATTGAATTTGAAGATGGTGCGCGTCATGTGATAGAGCGTGAGGTGTGGGAAAACATAGAATATAAGTACAACGAAAAGAAAAAGAGTGTTGACGAAAAGTTGATAGGGACCTATACGCAATATCCCGTAAGATTGGCATGGGCTTTGACTATTCATAAAAGTCAGGGGCTGACCTTCAATAAGGTAATAATCGACGTGGGTAGAGGCGCATTTTCCGGGGGACAGACTTATGTGGCATTAAGCCGTAGCACCTCATTGGAGGGCTTGACATTACATAACCCGGTTAATGAGCGGGATGTATTTGTCAGTGCTGCGGTGTCAAATTTCTCGCGTCAGAGCAATAATAGGGCATTGATAGCAACAGCACTCGAACAAGCAAAAGCCGATGACAATTTCGCAGAGGCCGCCAAGAAGTTTGATAAAGGAGAATATAGCGAAGCCATAAATAAATTTGCGTTGGGTCAACAGACACGAAATGAATTTAGCCGCCTACCGGTGCAACGATTGTTGGCGCAGAAGCTATACCGTCTTGGAAAATTGCAAGAGGAAGTTGACAGGCTTAATGAGGTTATTAAAAAACAACAGACACGCTTCGATCAACTTGCCGAAGAATATATATCAATGGGTTGTGATTGTCTCGAAGAGTTGGAGGATATAACGGCGGCACTTGCCAATTTCGATAAAGCACTATCAATCTCCCCCGGTAATATAAAAGCACTTGAATGGAAAGGGGAAACATTTACAAGAGCACAATTATATTACGATGCGAAAGATGTGTACAACAAGTTGCTTGAAATAGATTCAAAAAATCTGACAGCATTGTTGCGCTTGGCAGAATTTGCAATAGAGGAGGGAGATGACTATGCCGCGTTGGATCGCTTGCTTATAGCCGTGAAACATTACCCCACGATGTCGAGAGTGTATAAACTTATGGCTCGCATTTATGATAATATCGGCGACGAATCGGCTGCCGACTATTATCGCGATTTGGAGAAAAAGTATAAGAAAAAGAAATAAACTACGAAACGAAAAAATCAACCGTGACGTATCCCGAAATATTTGAGAAGAAAATAGGATTTGACGCAGTCAGAAGAGAAATCGTGAAACTCTGTCTGAGCAACGGCGCTCGCCGAGTGGCAGACGAACAATTACGATTTTCCAAAGATATCAGTATTATCGAAAAGGGCTTGCGTAGTGTCGATGAGATGGTCAAAATCTTATCGAGCGATGTAGCATTCCCCCTCAGTGCCACAGGTGATGTGAGCGAATTGTTATCGCGAGTGAGAGTTGAAGGAACCTTCCTTAGTGCCGAAGAACTAAATATGGTGAATAACTCCTTGATAACGTCGATATCAATCGCCGAGTTCTTTGCCAATGCAATGCAGGATGGCGAGACTCCATATCCTACTCTGACTCAGATAGTGGCAGGAATAGAGCGATTTGATGCAGTTTCGGCTACTATAAGTCGAAGTGTTGACCGCTTTGGAGAGGTGAAAGATTCAGCCTCGACAGAATTGTCGCAGATACGTCGCCAATTGCAACAGACACAGGCTTCTATCTCATCGGTGATGCGTAGGGTTATATCGCGCGCAGTAGAAAATGGTTATTTGGAGGCTGATGCAACGGCAGTGGTGCGCGACGGGCGCTTGGTGCTACCGGTGTCGCCGATGCATAAACGACACATCAATGGTATTGTTCACGACGAGTCGGCATCGGGTAAAACCTATTTTATCGAGCCGGCAGAGATGGTTGAAGCCAACAACCGCATACGCGAGTTGCAGATTGAAGAGCGTCGCGAGATTACACGCATATTGAAAGAGATCACAGCATCGATACGTCCGGAAATAGAGCCGATGATGTTGACAATGGAGATAATTGCCGAGGTGGATTTTATTCATGCCAAGGCGCTTTATGCTCGCAGAGTAGATGCTCATATGCCTCATCTGAGCAAAGATACCGAATTGGAATGGTACCACGCTGTGCATCCCGTGTTGCTCTTGTCGCTCGAAAGTCATGGAAAGAAGATTGTTCCGTTGGATATCACGTTGTCGTCGAAGAATCGTATTTTGATAATATCTGGTCCTAATGCCGGAGGAAAGTCGGTGTGCTTAAAGACGGTAGGTATTGTTCAATATATGATGCAGTGTGGCATGCTTCCAACGCTATATGAAAATTCGCATGTCGGAATTTTCGACAGCATCTTTATAGATATCGGTGATGACCAATCGATAGAGGATGACCTCAGTACCTATAGCTCGCATCTTCGCAATATGAAATATTTCCTGCAACATGGAAATAAACGCACATTAACGCTTATCGATGAGTTTGGAGGAGGTACAGAGCCTATCATCGGAGGAGCAATAGCGCAAGCAATTCTTAAAGATTTCAATGGTAAGGAGATGTGGGGCGTAATTACCACCCATTATCAGAATTTGAAAAACTTTGCAGAGGATACCCCCGGACTTATTAATGGGTCGATGCTCTATGACCGACATTTGATGCAACCGCTGTTTAAACTGCATATCGGCAATCCGGGTAGCTCGTTTGCAATAGAAATAGCGCGTAAAACGGGACTTCCCACAAGTATAATAAATGATGCGGAAGAAATTGCCGGGTCGGATTATGTGAAGATGGATCGCTATCTGCTTGATATAGCTCGCGATAAACGCTATTGGGAACATAGGCGAGATTCGATAAAGCAAAAAGAGAAGAAGATAGATACGCTAATCCACAATTATGAGCAAGACGCTTCGACATTGCGCGATAAGCGTAAAGAAATCATTGCGCAGGCGCGTACGGAAGCGCAACGTATCCTTGACAGCAGTAATGCCACAATCGAACGCACAATTCGCGAAATTAAAAATTCACAAGCCGAGCGAGAGCGCACCAAGGCGGCACGTATGCAGATGAATCGTGAAAAGATGGCATTGATGAGCGAAAAAGATGGTGATGAACCGGAAATTCTAAATCGTCATCGCAACAAGGTCAAGAAATCCAAAACCGAGGAAGTTGCAGTTGCCAAGGTGGAAGACCCCTTAAAAGTAGGAGATAATGTAAAACTCGACGGGCAAACTACCGTGGGTACTATCATGGAGTTGAGTGGTCGTCGCGCAGTTGTTAATTTCGGGGCAATCAAGACTACCGTGGAGTTGTCGCGATTGAAGCGAACTATTGCCAAGCCACAGTCGGGGGCTCGTGAGGCATCTTTCGTTAGTGCAGCCACAACCGATGCCATTCGCAAACGTCAACTCGCATTTAGTAATGAGCTTGACGTCAGGGGTATGCGAGTGGATGAAGCGTTGCAAGCTTTAACCTATTTCCTTGATGATGCGATACAATTTTCAGCGGGTCGTGTCAGGATTCTGCATGGGACAGGCACCGGCGCGTTGCGAGTGGCAATCCGTCAGATGCTTGACTCTGTTCCGGGAGTTGCTTCCTATCGCGATGAGCATGTGCAATTTGGCGGTGCCGGTATCACTGTAGCCGACTTGCGATAGACAGAACTAAATATAGAAACGAAAGCCTCGGAGTCTGTAATGACGCTCCGAGGCTTTTGTGTAGATTGGGGAAATAGTCTTTCCCTCCAATAGTTTTATAGAATGGAAGATTACATCATGCCGCCCATAAATGCTGGCAGTTTGGTGATTATCAGGCTTATACACGTCAGAGAAATAAAAACGGACAACAAAAGAGCCATACTATGCGTCTCCAGAACCTATAATGAGTCGTAGTTGAACCTCGTCGTCAAGTGCCTCATCTATCCCCAACGGATTGAAATTTTGGCAGCGGATAACTCCGAGTTGTTCGGCTCTCGAATAGACGGCAGAGAAGATTTCAGCCTTCTCCATCTCGGTTCGGGGAAGGGTCGCCGGGACGTATCGTAACAGTCGGCATCCCCACGCTCTGCAATGGTCGAATGATTTGCAGTAGTCAGGACCATCACATTTCGAGAAGCATATTTCAACCTCGTTGTTCCACATATATATTATATGGAATATTCCGCAAGTTTTGCGGCACGTTCAGATAAAGCACGCTCCCTCTCGTTGAGGTGCCGTTCCCTGTCGTTCAGTTCACGTTCCTTGACTTCCAGGCGAAGTGCCCGTTGGTCAAGCATCTCTGACCTTTCGGTAATTTTCTCCATCATATCTATAAGTTGTTTCGACATGGAGATTATCTCGGAGACATCCGACGCAGTAGCGACAGCCGCCCCCTCTTTCAATGGCTCACCTTTGCCAGTATATAAGAAGGTGGCGTTAACCTGCGGAAATTTTGCCACGATCATGTTGACCATCCCCGGATTGAACTTTTTGGTTCTACCGCTTCCGAGGTCATAGATGCGCTGATAATTTATGCCGAGAGCGGTCGCAAGCTCGCCCGGTCCGAGATGTAGCGCTTTCAGCAACCTGTCTCGTATCGTCTTGGCATCGACGTTGTTTTCAACTTTTTCTGACTCTTTCATTTTGTTGTTCTTTATCTGTAAAACAAATGGGTTTAGATAGTTGAAGGAGACGATATGTTAATATTCCTTAAAATCACTCATAAATGATAAGGTTTGCTTTGTCAAACCATCATAAATGATTAACTTTACACTCGGATAACATATAACATCTACTAACAAAGATAGGCAAAGTTCTGCTTATATGCAAATATAGTTTTAAGACCAAAGAATAAATGGAAGACAAAACCATCA
>JAFXHY010000144.1 GCA_017536215.1 Muribaculaceae bacterium
AATATCAAGCGACTGCACATAAATCTCACAAATACGTTTCGAGCAGCCCATCACATTGGTAGGATTAACAGCTTTATCGGTGCTGACCATTACAAACTTCTCTGCGCCATACTTCACAGCAAGGTCGGCAATGATACGCGTACCCTCTACGTTGTTTCTGATAGCCTCGCCGGGATTATCCTCCATCATTGGCACATGTTTATAGGCCGCGGCATGAAACACATAATTCGGACGATAGCGGGCAAACAGCTCTTCCATACGCAATTTATGCGTAATGTCGGCTACAATAGTAAGCGTCTCTACGTCAGGATAGTCGCTCGCCATAAATCTACGCACATCGTGAAGCGGGGTTTCGGATTGGTCGATTAACACCAACTTGGAGGGAGAATAAATCGACACTTGTCGCACTATCTCGCTACCTATCGAACCTGCCGCACCGGTGATAAGGATACATTTTCCGGAGAGTTGACGGCACGTGGCATCAATATCGATATCAATCTCTTCGCGCGGGAGCAAGTCTTCGATTTCCACCTCGCGCAACTGCTGAGCATGAATATCACTCTTGCCGTCCCACTCTTGAAGTTGATTATAAATCAATATTTTGATTCCGGCTTCGATAAGCTCACTTATCATTCGTTTGTTCCTGCGCAGATTCTCGGTGCGAAGTGGCGAAACAAGCAATCGTGTAGCCCCTTTGTGCTTCATCAATTCAATGAGACGCTCATTGTTGGCATAGACAGGAACACCCATGAGTATTCTGCCAAACATTTCTGACTCGTCACTCACAAAGCCTGTCAATACATATTTTGAAGAATCCTGACTGCCGAGGCTTTTTGCTATCGCAATACCTCCATCTTTGACTCCATATATAAATACTTTCTCCGCATTCCGACGCGCAAAAGTATTATCGTGAAGGAATTTTACAAATACACGCATTCCCCACATCAATAGCATCGACAATGCCGCCGAAATGAGCAGCACTCGCCACCTTATGAAAATAAAGATTTCATCATACTCATTGAGAAGAAGGCGTAATGCCAACGACAAAACCAATGCCAATGCTATGGCTCGCGACACGCGCAACAAGTCGACAAACGAGGAGTAACGAAATACCCCGGCATATGTATGAAATACACGAAATCCAACCACATAACACAATACATATAATAATATTGTGAAACTTAATGGTTGGAGCACCGACACTGTTGCCATCAATCCACTGCTAAGAGTATAAACAAAGAGCATTGATGCAAACACCAATACGCAATCAATCAAAGCAATTGCCCAATATGGCAACGATTTTTTTGTAAAATACCAATTCGAGATTTTTGAGAAAAAGCTCATTAAAACTACGAAATCAAGACTACTACCTAATATCGCGTCGTTTTGTCGTTGAGCTAAAAAAAAACATCTCTTTGTAAGAGACGTTTCTTCATGCGCAAAGATACAAATTATTTTGCTATTAACAACAAAAAAACGCCGTTTTTTTATCTAATTAAATGCGATATTAATGTAATATCTCGTTGTAAGATATGACATTACAATGCAAATGTAACTATTTATTTGGATATTGCACCATTATTTCGACGATTTTTTACACAATAGTAATATTTTTATACACGAAACAGTGAAATTTTCCTACAATTTCACTGTTTCTCTAATTTCCCCCTTGATTTAAAACACACATACCAAATTTGCGCGTTTTTGGGAGCATCTCATACCTCTGTGATTCAATTAATTACAAACCAAAAACATCTCTTACAAAGAGACATACGATTATTTAGCCATCCTTAAGGACACAAAAGATTGATATTTTAATCGAAACATGCATTTAAAACACGTATATATTACCCTGATAGTCTTGCTCTTAGTTGTCGTTAGGGCGCATTCGCAAGAAACACACACTGAGATTAGTGTGGACTTTCGTGTGAATAGCACGATCATCGAAAGAGACTTCAGCGACAACTCGGCCAGACTGAGACAAATCATCAATTTTCTACGTGATGTAGAGAATGATTCCACTACTACGATACTTGAAGTGTCGTTCTGTGGCTCGGCGTCTCCCGAAGGTAGCCACCAACTTAACCGCAATCTTGCACACAAACGCCTTGAAGCTCTTGAAAATTTAGTACGTAGTGAAGTCGACATTCCCGAAGAGATTATCACTCGCGATGACGAACATATTTCTTGGGACTCACTTCGCGAATTTGTCGTTAATTCCAACATCGAGCAGAAACAAGCTATTCTCGATATCATCGACCAAGAAGCGCGACTCATCGACTATCCCGGCGACCGACATATCGACCACCGCGTCGTCCAACTTCAAAACCTCGGCGATGGCAAACCTTGGCAACAACTCAACAAATTATACTTCGCGCGCATGCGCAACGCGTGCGTAATCTTTATTACTTATAAGCAAGAGCCAAAACCGCAGCCTATTGAAGAACCGGCTCCTGTCGAAGTTATTGAAGAAGTTGTCGAAGTGGAAGAGGTAGTCGACACTGTTGTCGCCACCGTCCCCGACACTATTGTCATCGACGACTCTTGGTCTCGCAAATTGCATCTCAAAACTAACACTTTGGGGTGGGCATTGGCTATTTCCAACATCGCTGCCGAAATCGACTTGGCGGAGCATTGGTCGTTCACCTTACCAGTTTACTTTTCGGCGCTCAACTATTTCACCTCGACAATCAAATTCCGCACTTTTGCTCTTCAACCCGAATTGAGATATTGGCTGAATGAGGAGAACGAGGGATGGTTTGGAGGTGCACACTTCGGCATGGCTTACTAC
>JAFXHY010000145.1 GCA_017536215.1 Muribaculaceae bacterium
CCCTTGGAGATGGGACTGAGGTGAGTGGTAGCGTAGAGGTTGCTGCCGGCACAACAATCACAGCGACGAGTGAGACAGTAGGAGCAGAATTGGCGCTGACAGCATCGCCGGCAGAAGCTGCAAGCATTGATGGGAATACAGCAACGATAACCGAGGCATGTACTTTGACAGCAACTGCAACGCTAAATGGACAGACAGAAAGCACAGCGTTGGAAGTGACGATAAAAGCAGAAACTCCAATAACGGGTGGGGCTGTTTATAAACTGTTTACCGGCTCTCCGTCGGAACTTGAAGCGGGTATGGAGGTGATTTTGGCATATGAAACAAATGCTGTGTCAGCCTGTGTAAACACCAGATTTAATCCTGCAACAATAGAGTTGAATTCAGAGGGGACAGAAATTACCAATATCGGCGATGCATATGTATTTACCTTGGAAGGGGATAATGCGAGTGGATGGAAGTTTAAAGGACAGAGTGGTTATATAACTGTCGCTGATTCGGAAACTGATGTAGATTATAGCGCGACAACCGAAGAATTGGTGACTATAACGAGTGAGGGGGATGATACATTCCGCTTGTCGTTTAGTAATAATAATAAAGAAGAAAATAAGCGCGCATTGATGTGGACATCGCAGTATAGTTATTTCCGCCATTATATACCCGGGAACTCGCAATATCATTTCTTGAAAATATATTATAAGGCAACTGCGTTGTCGGAAAGTAAAGCGATGCAATTATTGGAGTTAACTGCCATTGGAAAGACTAAATTTGCATCATATCTTGGTAGTGAGAATGCCGGATTTATAGATGAGTCGCCATGTTATGTCACTAATGAAGCCGGAATAGGCGGTCAATATTATGTGATGAAAGAATCGGGAAACGAAATTAAGTTGGCAGCATTGACAGAAAATATGGAGGTGCGTGCTCTTATCGATTATCGCCCGACAAGTGCGACGTCAGATGGAGTAAATGTGAAGTGGACAACCGATTATTTGGTTCAGGCATTGGAAGAGTCGGAATTTGCGAGGGTAGTAGGCGGAGCATCGTTAGTGGGTAACGGTGATGAAGCAATCAGTGAGGAAGAGATTAGCGGAGCGGTCTATGTCAATGGATCGTTGGATGGAATCGCCCTCAAGCGAGTTTCAGTAAATGAAGGTGAATTGTCAAAAGTGTATCGTTGCGCAAAAGTGGCTCGCGAAGGAGTTGTCGGCACAGATGATATAGAAGTAGCAATCCAATATACATTGTCGGGCGTAAATACTGAAAAAAGTAGGCAAATATCGGTAACTCCAATGTTGCCGAGCGTGTATGGCGGATGGTATACATATACCTACGAGGAAGATGCTGCGAGTCTGGCCGATACATATGCGACTGATTTTGTGAAATTGAAAGTAAAGTCCAATGTGCAGCAGGATGGCATGGGAAATCCGAAAGAGAGTGAGGTCTTAGTGCCGGCATCGGAAGTTTCGAATCGTCATCTCAATACCTTAGTAACGTTCTGCCGCCCGAATGTCAGCAATGAAATATTGCAGAATAATGAAATATATTACACAATCGCGATAAGCGATGCAACCGGCAATATATCGGGAAGCGGGGTATATGCAGACCGTGAACATGTGTTGATAGAAGAAGCTTCGTACTATCAGTTTACGATATCAGATGTGTCGCCCGCAGGAGGAGAAAATCCACAAGTAGAAGTGCTTGCGACACAGTATGTTAAGAACAATAGTGATGTCGCGGTTGAAGGATTTACGTCGAATTACGGCGGCACAATAAACACTACAGTAGCAAAGCAGCCGATGTTTGGTCAAGG
Source organism: Muribaculaceae bacterium (assembly GCA_017536215.1). Lineage (GTDB taxonomy): Bacteria > Bacteroidota > Bacteroidia > Bacteroidales > Muribaculaceae > JAGBWK01. The sequence goes on from JAFXHY010000145.1 coordinate 1,814, forward strand.
TGCAGTGGGTAAGGTTCATATAGGGACACTTGCCCCCGGAGCATCCGACCTCAGTGGAAATGAAAATAATGGAAGTGGATATGCATTGATTTATAAAGGACATAATGAGTTGACCGCTCCGTCAGATGTGCTTCACGAAGAAGAGGATCAAGAGTCGGTGGTAGTTACTCCCGAATATTATCATATAGAGGTTTATACGGGAACGCGAAGCGACTATGCGTCGTATGAATATTTGGTGAAATTGGGCGACGGCGGAGAAGCAGATGCTCCGGGATTGGAGTTTGCGCCCGACGGCAGTTTTATTACCGATGATGTCGATAATGTGTTGCTCGGGACATATATCGCCAAAGATTTCACGACTACAAGTGATTTGTATGTGTCGTTCACACCGGTGTATGTGTTCAGCCATGCACCTGTAGCAGTAGCCAATAGTGACTTAAGTAGCGGGATATCACCGATAGAGAAAGTTTCGGAATTGCCGGTTGTAGTAGCTTATGATGCACCAAATGTCGGCAGTCAAGCAACCAAAGGCACAACATTAGGAGCATCGGAGAGCGCACCGGATTTGAGCGAAATTGCGCCGATGCGTCATGCGGGACTTACGGATATGAGTGCGGCAAATATCACTGATTTGACCAGTTCCTCAATAGTAGTACTCTCGGGTAATTCGGTAAAACGCTCGCTTGGCGGAGATGAGGTGACCGGGGTAGAGAATGTTGTAGTAGAATGTCCGGTTGGAGAGGTAGAATATTATAATCTGCAGGGAGTGAGATTGTCAGAGCCGAAAGGGGGAGTTTATATAGAAGTAAAGAATGGCAAGGCAACGAAAGTGGTAAAATAATCAGGAAATAATTCAAAGCCAAAAGAGGAGCAATGAGATTTGATAACTTGTTGCTCCTCTTTTGTTGATGAACGAAAGGGCGCTCCGAGTTGTTGAGAAAGTAAATATAAAAAAGGGAAGAAAAAAATAGTAAGATATGTTTGGTTAATAAATATTAATGATATATATTTGCTAATGAATAAAAAATGGAAAAAATAACAGGAATTATTAATTTATAAATTTTAGTAAAAATGGAACAACAAGCAAATCCGATTAACGAAATCGTGAAGCAATTGAAAGGAATGATGGGCTTCATGACACCACAAATTACATTTATCATCAATGCATCGTTTGCAGTAGTGGCATTCTTGCTATTCATATTGCAAGGTGAGTATTCCAGCCTCGCAAGCTATATGTTTAAATATGCAGGTGGTATTTTGTTCTTCTTGGCATTTTTGGGCTTGACAGCATCTTCAGCATTGTGCCCGTTGAAAAATAAGAAGCTAAATGCCGGAGTTAACTACTTCCTCATTGGTTTTATGTTCTTGACTAATCTTCTTTCATTGCATTGGGGTATTATCACTATTCTCTTGGTGGTATTGGTTCTCCTTCCCTGGGCATTGTTTACAATGATTAAGAAAGATGACGAAGTAAGTTTGTAATAAGATATATTCAAAAATAGAAAGAGTCCTCGAGGAAGTCCCCTCGGGGACTCTTTTTTTTCTAACCGGAGGTTGAGCATAGCGAACCCCCCTTTCCGGCAGTTTAAAAACAGCCGGTTATTATAATCGCTACGCTTTCCCGTGCTTCGCACGATGTGAGGGGCGGAAGCCCCTCACTCCATTGGCTGACGCGGTGGGGGTTCCCGTTTTTGCAGACGCAGTGGGGGAATAAGTCGAAGGCCGGTAGGCCTTCGCTCCATAGGCTGACGCGGAGGAACTATGTGATGGTGAGGGCCGGCGTAGTTTGGGAGTAGGCGGATGA
>JAFXHY010000146.1 GCA_017536215.1 Muribaculaceae bacterium
GTATAATATTCATGAGCTTTCAGCGATGGACGATAACCAACTTCGCCAAGTCGCTGAATCGATGGGGATAAAAAAATTCAACCCCGAACATCGACAAGATATTATTTACGACATTCTTGATAATCAAGCTATAACCGTTGCCTCCACCTCGGCAAGCAACGTGACTGAACGCAAACGTCGACAACCTCGCGAAAAACGCGCGGATAAATCGTCGCAAAAAGTGAATCAAACAGCTGATAATGCATCTCCCGAAGTAGCGGAACCTAATGACGACACGGCTCCGAAATCGAGCAACGATGAGTCGCCTAAACGCCGTGGACGCAAGTCTCAAGCTAAAACTAATGAAGCTCAACCTGAAGCTGAGACTCAACCTACCGACAACGAAACGGAAACTGCTCCGGCTCAGAAACGTCGTGGTAGAAAACCTAAAACTAAATCGGAAGAGAACGAAGCCCCGGCAACCACCGTTGAGTCGGCTCAGCCTGCAACAGAACAAAGCATTGAGCCACAGCCCGACGATGCCAATAATGTCGCTGAAACCGAGAGCAATCCTACCGCCAATAATAATGAGGTTACTCAAAGCGACAAGAACCCGGCAGAGGAAGAGGCTCAAAAACCTCAGCAACAGCAACAGCAACAACAACGCCAGCAATCTAATTCTTCTTTCGGCTCTTTCTTCCCTCGCGCTGCCGGAAAAACTTTCGCGCCACGTTCTCAAAAGGAGCGCGAAGAAGCCGCTGCTGCCGCCGCCGCTGCTCCTATCATCATTTACGAACCGGGCAACGAAAATCAGCAACAAAATCAACAACAACATCAAAATAAAAAGAATAAGAAAAATCGTAACAAGCAACAGCAAAACCAACAACAGCAGCAACAACAGCGCCAAGAGCATCGTTACAATTTCGATGGACTAATCACCGCTCAAGGTGTTCTCGAAATTCTGCCCGAAGGTTACGGTTTCTTGCGCTCAAGCGATTACAACTATCTTTCTTCTCCCGACGATATATATATCACACAGCAACAAATCAAGCAATACGCTCTACGTCAAGGTGATGTTGTTGAATGTACTATTCGTCCACCTCACGAAGGAGACAAATACTTCCCTATGAGCGAAGCTTTGATGATCAATGGCCGCTCTCCCGAATATATTCGTGACCGCAACCTCTTTGAACACCTAACGCCCCTTTTCCCCGACGAAAAATTCGACCTTACTTCCGGTCGTTCTTGCAACATCTCTACTCGAGTAGTTGATATGTTCTCTCCTATCGGAAAAGGACAACGAGGGCTGATTGTTGCGCCTCCAAAAACAGGTAAGACTCTGCTTCTCAAAGATATTGCTAACGCCATTGCAGAAAATCACCCCGAGACCTACATCATGATTCTACTTATCGATGAGCGTCCCGAGGAGGTTACCGACATGATGCGTTCGGTAAATGCTGAAGTTATAGCTTCAACTTTCGACGAACCGGCTGAACGCCACGTTAAAATCGCCGGAATTGTTCTCGAAAAGGCAAAACGCATGGTTGAATGTGGACACGACGTCGTGATTTTGCTCGACTCTATAACTCGCTTAGCACGCGCTTACAACACCGTAAGCCCCGCATCAGGTAAAATCCTCTCAGGTGGTGTCGATGCCAACGCCCTACAAAAGCCCAAACGCTTCTTTGGCGCGGCACGCAACATTGAGGGTGGTGGCTCTCTCACTATCATCGCCACAGCTTTGACCGAAACAAGCTCGAAGATGGACGAAGTTATCTTTGAAGAATTCAAAGGCACCGGCAACATGGAGCTTCAACTCGACCGCAAATTGTCCAACAAACGTATTTTCCCGGCCGTCGATATCACCGCGTCAAGCACTCGTCGCGACGACCTTCTGCTTCGCACCGAAACGCTCAACCGTATGTGGATTTTGCGTCGTTTCCTATCCGACCGCAACTCTATCGAAGCAATGGAATTTATCAAAGAACGCATGGAGCGCACACGCGACAACGACGAATTGTTGCGCACCATGGGCGACTGATTTTTCAACTCTAACTACTTCCATCTATGCGCGACCGACAACAACTCGAAGGTATTTCACTCCTTGGCAACACCGGAGTGAAATACCCTACTCAATATGCTCCCGAAGTGCTTGAAACTTTTATCAACAAGCACCCCGACAACGAGTATCTCGTCACTTTCACTTGCCCCGAGTTCACTTCTTTGTGTCCCAAAACAGGGCAACCCGACTTCGCGAAAATAATCATCAACTATATCCCGCGTGAGCGCATGGTTGAAAGCAAAAGTCTGAAACTCTACCTTTTCAGTTTTCGCAACCATGGTGACTTTCATGAAGATTGCATCAACATCATCTTGAAGGACCTTTGTCAACTTATGGACCCGAAATATATCGAAGTAAAAGGCATTTTCACTCCGCGCGGAGGCATCGCTATTTATCCCTTCGCCAACTACGGCGACGTGGAGCATCAATGGTTGGTGAAACAACGCTTCCAAGCTTCGTTTCTCGACTCTTTTTAGTATCTCCATCTACAACTCTTTGCAACAATGATAGAAGTAGCTTTTTCCGACGAATTCAAATCCCTTGCGCCCGATTATCGCATGCTTCAAATAGAGGCCGACGTAGAAGGTGGCAACACTCCGGAAGCTCTTACCGAGGAAATCAACCGATTCGCGCAATCTATGCAACAAATAATGGAAATTGCCGACATTAACCAACGTCCCGGAATCGCTGCCACACGTGCTGCCTACAAACGCTTTGGGAAAGATCCCAACCGCTACCGCCCTTCACAAGAGCAAATGTCGCGTCGCATCATCAAGAATCTCGGCTTATATGTGGTAAACAATCTTGCCGATGCCGGAAATCTGCTTTCGCTAAAATGCGGTTGCTCATTAGGTGTTTTCGACCGCGACAAAATTGAGGGTAACACCATTACTCTCGGACGCGGACTCCCCGATGAACCTTACACCGGAATAGGACGTGGCGAACTAAATATCGAAAATCTGCCTATCATTCGTGATGCAATCGGAGGTATCGGCACTCCCACTTCCGACCACATACGAACCGCTGTCGACACCACAACGCGACACATCCTCGTGACAATCAACATATATGGCGATGCCGACATGACAGATGCTGAAATCGATGCTGAAGCACGTCGACTACTTTCCGACTATTGCTCAGCTTCCGACATTCAATCTCGCATCGTACGCGCTTCCACGTCTGCTTGATTTTAATATTGTGCATTTCCCATTAGCGTCTATCAACAACTTAATATGACTGATATTATCACTATAATAGTGCTAATTATTCTCAATGGCCTTTTTTCAATGTCGGAAATTGCCCTTGTGTCAGCACGTAAAACGAAACTCTCTTCCGAGGCAAAAAAAGGGAGTCGTGGCGCAAAAATAGCGCTACAACTTATAGAAGACCCCGACAAGTTCTTGTCTACGGTACAAGTAGGAATCACTCTTATTGGAATATTGACCGGTTTGTTCTCCGGTGCGGCGTTTGCTAATAGCCTCGGAGATTATTTCTGCGAACTCGGAATTTCCGATAATACCGCGCATCAACTTGCCCAAATTCTAATCGTAGCCATTGTCACATACCTCTCTATCGTCATTGGCGAGCTTATTCCCAAAAGAATTGGCATATCAAAGTCCGAAAAAATTGCCATTCGCATTGCCCCGGTAATGAAGTTGCTATCTACTATCACTTTGCCCGTAATCTGGTTGCTCTCAGCATCTACCAATATCGTAGTAAAACTTTTTGGATTTAAGGACAAATCGTCGATGGTGACTGAAGATGAAATCCGTTCACTAATACAAGAAGGAACCGAATCCGGACAAGTACAAGAAGTAGAACAAGACATTATGGAGCGTGCTCTCGTGATGGGCGACCTCACTGTTAGTAGCATTATGACCAACCGAACCGACATCGTCAGCCTTAGCCCTCGAATGTCGAACAACGAAATCAAAGATATCATTCATTACAATCTCCACCGCAATTATCCTCTCTATTGCGAAAATTCTAAAGAAGTTAAGGGTATCGTATCCCTTAACGATTTGCTCAAAGCGTTAGATGACAAAAATGCCTCTCTCGAATCTATTGCCATTAATCCTTTATATTTCCCGGAAAGCATGTCGGTATATAATGCCCTCGAAGTGTTGAAAAACGGACATTCTGACTGCGCGCTCGTTTGCGATGAGTTCGGCGAAATGCAAGGTATAATCACTCTGCGCGATGTCCTCGAAGGTCTTGTCGGCATGATTAAAGACCAAACCGACGACCCTCAAATATCGCCATTCAACAATAGCTCTAACGAATTTATCGTCGATGGTCAATTTAAATGGTACGACTTCCTTTCCTACTTTGAAGCCGAAGACCTATATAAGCCATCTTCTTTTTCTACTGTTGCCGGTTGGTTCCTTGACACTTACCGCCGACTCCCAAGCGAAGGAGAATCTGTCGTATGGCATGATTTCCATTTCAAAATCCTCGATATGGACGGGGCGCGAATTGACAAATTCATAGTAAGCCGTTCGAATGAAAATAACAATTAATAATAATCGCCCTTAATCTTTTATATACAATATTATTCCATGAAATCTCTCCGTATCTACCCCGGAAATATCAATTCGCGATTTATCGACGAAGCTATCGAAGCTCTTGAAGATGGACAATTGATTATTTACCCCACCGACACTCTATATGCTTTAGGGTGCGATGCCACAAATCAACGCGCCATCGAACATGTATGCCGACTTAAAGATATCGACCCGCGCCGACATCATCTCGCAATTATGTGTGCCGATTTGAGCCAAGCCGCTCGATTTGCACGTATCGACAACAACGCTTTTGATATTATGCGTCGCAATCTCCCGGGTCCTTTCACCTTTATCCTGCCTCCCGCTTCCACCCTCCCAAAAGCATTCAAAGGGCGCAAAGAGGTTGGAATCAGAATTCCCGACGATGACGTTGCCCGACATTTAGCCAACGCTTTCGGTCGCCCGTTGCTCACATCTTCTCTAATTGTCGACGAATTTGACAACGATGACTATCACCTCGCTATGATGGAAGTTGCCGACAGTTTTAGCTCCGATGTCGCTCTTATTATCGACTCCGGAACGCGTCAACAAATCCCTTCTGCAATTATCAACTTGATGGATTCTTCTTCTCCTGAAATCATTCGCGAAGGACCAATCGACCTTAAATAATTGAATTCAGTTTAATCTCTCGTCGACAATTCTTCTGTTTCTGATTCAGGAGTTTCATTATTGTTGGCAACTTAAACTATCGCAATATTACGATAGTCAGCTATATTACCCAAACCTTATATTTTAAACTTTCAAACTATCTCTGTCAAGCAGGAACTCATAGATGTTCATAAACACAACGCCGTTTTCGTCTTGATACCATTTTATTGGGTCTTCGGTGATTACAAACTTCTGAAAACTATCCGATATGTGCGTCAGCGAACGTAGTTCCTGCTCCCGTTTTTCTTCATTAGGCAACCTTAATGCTGATTGTATGTAACATCGTTTACTACCTTCGTTGCATACAAAATCAACTTCCAATTGTTTACGTTGGCTTCTGCCCTCCTCATCTTTGGTGTTTACTACTACAACACCAACATCAACCATCAATCCTCGAGTGCGAAGCTCATTGTATATGATATTCTCCATCAAATGTGTTACCTCGTGCTGACGGAAATTGATACGTGCATTGCGTAAACCTAAATCTGCGAAATAGTATTTGGCAGGAGTGTCAATATACTTCTTGCCTTTAATGTCGTATCGTATAGACTTTTCAACCATAAATACCTCTTGTAGTA
>JAFXHY010000147.1 GCA_017536215.1 Muribaculaceae bacterium
TCTACATTGGTCGATAACTGCACATCGTTGCAGTCATAGAACATGATGAGATTATGCAATCCAAGATAACCTGCCAAGCGGCCTGCTCCTTGAGCAATTTCTTCTTGTATACCACCATCGGAAATGAAAGCATACGTCTTATGTTCTACTGTTTTTCCAAAACGTGCGGCAAGGAAACGTTCGGCTATTGCTGCACCAACAGCCATTGCATGTCCTTGTCCAAGCGGTCCTGATGTATTTTCAACGCCTCGCTCGAAATCTACTTCGGGGTGTCCGGGAGTTACGCTACCCCACTGGCGGAATTGAGAAAGTTCTTCTGTTGTATATTTTCCGGTAAGCGCAAGTGTAGCATAAAGCATTGTTGACATGTGACCGGGATCAAGGAAGAAACGGTCACGAGCAATCCATGTAGGATTGTCGGGGTCGGTAACAAGATATTTTGCGTAGAGCACATTGATAAAATCAGCTCCACCCATTGCTCCACCGGGGTGACCCGATTTCGCTTTTTCAACCATCGATGCACAAAGCACACGGATATTGTCGGCAACACGCTCGAATGTCTTCTTATCGGATTTCATATTCAATCGATATATTATTTTAGGTTAATTTTTCGAATGTTTTCGGATATTGAGTTTTAACATTACAAATATAGTGATTTTTTTTAACTTATTAGATGTTATAAATATTACTTTACCGGTTTTATATATTTAACCACGACATCATCAGTACAACAACTAAAATATATACAAAAACAAGGCGGGGCTACCAACCATTGTAGCCCCGCTGTATCATATTTTATCGGTCGATTATTTAGTCTACCGGAATGTTTTTGTTTACATTCTTGCAACCGATAACTGCGTAGTAGAACAAATAGAGCAACATAGCGATAACGAGCCAGTAGCTTGCCATGTAGCCAAGTGAGCTACTGATTAAGTTGTGCTGAATAAACGGCATTACACCACCACCAACAACGAGCATCATGAAGATACCTGAAGCTTGCTCTGTGTACTTGCCGAGACCTTCAACTGCGAGGTTGAAGATACCTCCCCACATGAGAGATGTGCAGAGTCCGCAAAGCACAAGGAACAATGCGCTCAGAGGAATTGTTGGAGTATCAAGCATTTTGGGTGCGTCGGCAACTTTCACCTTTGCTTCATCATAGAGAGCGGATTGAAGATTGATACTTTCTACCTCTTCTGTGTCGGGGTTATCATAGTTTTCGCTCCAATTGAAAGCAGCGGGGTCTGCTTTAAACGCTGCAATATCTTCTGCACCAAGACCTATATTCGTCAAGATTGTTTCTGTCTTGCTTTCTGGATTATAGATAAATCCGGGAACATTGAAACGTGTTTCTTTCGGAATAATAATAGCAATAAGAATCAACACCGCACCAAGGCTCGACACTACCATAAGCTGTACTTTGGTTGAAATCTTACCGGAGATAGCACCTGATGCTACACGACCCACAAGCATTAGCAACCAATAGATTGCCGCAATCGCGCCACCAATAGCAGCACCGTTTACAACGAGGCCGGCGCCGGTATTTCCTGCATCAGAAAGATAGAAGTTAAGCTCAGCGGGGATACCGATTTCAATACCGACATAGAAGAATATACCGATTGCACCGAGTACGAAGTGACGGAATTTCCATGCAGAGTGCTCTAATTTCATAGGAGCTTTACCTGCTGCTTTGTCGGCCTTTGCACGTTCGAGTGCGGGTTCGGGTATCTTAGCAAATGTGATGATAACGTAAGAAAGTGCGAAAATTGCCATACCGATGAAAAGCAACGGAGCAACGTCGCCCATAGATGTTTTAGGAGTCACTGTACCGATAAGCGCACCTACGAGCATCGGAGTAAGAGTTCCTGAAAGTGAGTTGAGTGAAGAACCGGTTTGAAGCAATTGGTTACCCTTTTTGCCACCTCCACCAAGGATGTTGAGCATAGGGTTAACAACTGTATTGAGCATACATACGCAGAAACCGCAAATGAATGCACCGAGAAGATAGATAAACAAATTAAGTGTAACAGGGACTGTTTCTGCTGTAGTTTCGCTTAAATAATTTGTTTTTTCTACTACTGTTGAAAATACGGGGATGTCAGCACCGACAATGCTGCTGAGGTATTGTACGCCAAGACCTACAAAACCGAAAATAAGCGCATAAAGAGCAGTTTTTTTATAACCAACTTTTGCAAGCATCTTACCTGCCGGGATTCCCATGAAGAGATATGCGGCAAAGTTCATAAGGTTGCCGAGCATGCCCGACCATGGATATTGATTACCCCAAATATTACCAAACGGCGCTGCCATGTTGGTAACGAATGAAATCATTGCAAAAAGAAACATCATCGTGATAATAGGCACGAGATTACTTTTGCCTGTTGCTGTGTTAGATGTCATTTGTTTTTGATTTTTATGGATTAGTACTAATAAATTTTTCTTTAAGGTTGAGCCTGACGGCTGTTTTCATGGTTAAATTTCTCACGGCATTCGTCTTTATAACGATTACTTCTTGCAAAGATAATTTTTTTTGATGGTAATTAGCTAAATTTTCTAATCAATTTTGAAAAAATTTAATCACGTTGCCCATTATTTGAACCAATTAGGGCAATTTTTGCCCTTAAGACAAAAAACGGTCAAGCAAATCAATATTCTCTCGCACCGAATATTGCCGTTCCGACACGGACCATATTAGAGCCTTGGGATATTGCAATAAATCTATCATCGCTCATTCCCATGCTCAATGTGTCAAAGCCTGCAAGTCCAAGCGACGGGTCATTTTTCAAACGATTGTAACATGATGAAATTGCCGCAAAATCCGCTGTAATTCGTGCTTCATCGTCGGTATTTGATGCCATCCCCATCAGTCCGCATATCTGAGTAGCCTCAAGCGATTGATGCCGACGAGTTGCAAACAGTTCTTCAACTTCTTCAACCGAAAAACCGAATTTAGTATCTTCCTGCGCCACATGCAATTGCAATAGCACTCGCGTAGTGACTCCCGCTCGCAACGATTCCTTGTCGATTAGATTCAACAATCGATAGGAATCAACACTCTCTATCAACGACACTTTCCCTATTATCTGACGCACCTTATTGGTTTGCAGATGTCCGATAAAATGCCATTCAACATCATCGGGCATTTGAGGATACTTCAATAGCAATTCTTGCACACGACTCTCGCCAAACCGACGTTGTCCCGCATTATATGCTTCTTGAAGTGCCTCTATCGGGTGGAATTTGGAAACTGCGACGAGTGCGACATCTCTCGGAATGGATTGTCGCACCTCATCGAGTTGTTTTGCCACGTAGGAATACATGGGATTAATGTTAATTGTGTTGCGCAGCGCTTTTTTCTCCTTGAATTTTCATCTTGTAAACGTCAAGAATCGGAGTCTCTGCTATAGATACAATTTCATAATCGGCCATCGTAGATTTCATTTCTTCAAGGAAATGCTCGAGTGCGCCTTTGAAATCTTTAGCTGCCACAAGTATCAATGATGTTGATTTCTTCTCTTGCGCAGTTTTCTCATCGATTGTAATAAATGCAACTTTTGCGAGGTACCATTTATCGGCTGAATCATCCCAAAATATCTCCGCTATTTTTGTGCGTTTAACCGCGGAAACCGAAAACTCTCCGGAAATAAATGGAGTTATCTCCTCAATTATACGTGATTCGGCTTCTGTAAAAGAGAGTGCATCTACCAAGAAGGTATCGTTCACTTTCTTTTCTATGCCGTTTTCCATTATTTTGCGGTATGCTACTTTACATTCAAACCAATTTGCCATAATATTTCTATTTTTAATTTTTTGATACTGTTTATAGGTACTACAAAGGTAGTGAGATTTCGCAATTACACAAGCACAAATTCATAAAAATCGGCACAAAAAAATCGAGGCAATCCTTCTTAAAGATGCCCCGATTTCTATTCTATTTTCTTTGGAATTAGCAATATTTGCCAAAGTCGGCGTTACGCATATCGCCGGTCTCATTGAATGCATTGTGGAATGCAAATGCTGCGGTAAGCGTATGAGGGGTCTGACCACCTTTGCCGAGATTGAGATAATCGCGGAGCAAGCCTTTGTAATCCGGATGCGCACAATTTTCAACAATCTTTTCAGCACGCTGTAGCGGATCAAGGCCACGAAGATCGGCAATACCTTGGTCGGTTACGATAATATCAACTGAGTGTTCAGAGTGGTCGGCATGAGCCACCATCGGAACGATATTTGAAATCAAACCACCTTTTGACACAGATGGACAAGAGAAGATGGAGATATATGCATTACGAGTGAAGTCGCCCGAACCGCCAATACCATTCATCATCTTTGTTCCCAACACGTGGGTTGAGTTGATACCTCCGAAAATATCGGCTTCAAGCGCGGTATTCATTGAAATAATACCTAAACGACGTATAACCTCGGGGTTGTTTGACAATTCAGCAGGACGCATAAGAATCTTATCAGCAAAATCTTTCATGTCGGGGAAGAATTCCTTTTCAGTGTCGTCGCTGAATGTCATTGAGCAAGTCGATGCAAATTTACATTTTCCTTTACGCATCAAAGCGAGAACGGCATCTTGCATCACTTCGGTATACATCATAAATGGAGGAATCTCCTTGTTTTCACCAAGGTCGTAAAGCACCGCATTTGCCACGTTGCCCACTCCCGACTGCAAGGGGAGGAATTCCTTAGGTATACCGCCACGGCGATATTCACTTAACAAGAAAGACACTACGTTGGCACCAATCTGCTTCGACACTTCGTCGGGAGCTGTAAAGGGTGCTACCCCATCGAGTGAGTTAGTACGCACGACACCTACCACTTTCTTCGGGTCGATTTTCAAAACGGGTGAGCCGATGCGATCGTTGGGGGCATAAATAGGTATTTCACGGCGATAAGGAGGGTCTAATGGCACGTAAATATCGTGCATGCCATAGAGTGCCTTAGGAAGCGCCTCATTAAGCTCGATAAATATCTTATCTGCCATCATGGCATAGGTGGGAACGTTTCCTACACCTGTTCCAAGAATTATTTCTCCTTCGGGAGTTATATCTGCCGCTTCTATGATAGCCCAATCCAACTTACCATAGAAGTTATAACGCATTTCTTGAGACAACTCCGAGAGGTGACGGTCGTTGTAATGACAATCATGTGAGTTGATTCGTTTGCGCAAATCGGGAACATTCTGATATGGGGTACGGAAATTGAGTGCATTAGCACGCGACAATGCGCCGTCGGCGCGGTTTGATGTTGATGCTCCGGTAAAAAGGTTGATTTTGAAAGGACGTCCTTCCACATGCTCACGCTCAGCCTTCGCTGCTATTGCTTCCGGGATAAATTTAGGAGTGCCGGGCGCGGTAAAGCCTGAAAATCCCACCGTATCTCCATCTTTGAAATGTTCGGCAGCTTCGGCTGCTGTCATGAAATTAAATGCCATAATGATTGATATTTTTCTATAGATAAGAGTGCTTATAGCACATTTTTTAAACTTTTGGACAAAGTTAAACAATTATTTACTTAATGACAAAGTTTTTTCCTATTTAGAATATTTTTTCGACATTCAATTCTCTTTTTTCAATTTGAAATTTATTTTCGAGCACTGAGGTATTAACACCTCTTTATATTTACAATTTGCGAAAATTTATCTACCTTTGCATTAGGATTTTCATCCCTTTCATTTTAAACATTTTTCGAGAATGAACATTAACGCCAACTCTACTGATCGCAAATTATATATCGAAACCTACGGTTGCCAAATGAACGTAGCCGATTCGGAAGTTGTTGCCGCTGTGCTTGCCACCGTAGGCTACGACATCGTGGACTCAGTTGAAAATGCCGATGCCATTTTATTAAACACTTGCTCCATTCGCGACAATGCCGAGCAAAAAATCATCGGTAGATTGCAAGCTCTACGTTCCCTTCGTCGCAAATCGGGCAATCTCATAATCGGTGTCATTGGTTGCATGGCTGAACGTCTGCGCGATGACTTAATTGAAAATCATGGTGTTGACATCGTTGCCGGACCCGACTCCTACCTCGACCTACCTAATCTATTTGCATCGGCTGAAGCAGGAGAAAAAGCTATCAACGTAGAACTCTCTACTACCGAAACCTATCGCGACATTATCCCCGCACGCATCACCGGCAACAAAGTCAGTGGATTCATTAGCATCATGCGCGGGTGCAACAACTTCTGCTCTTATTGCATCGTCCCCTACACTCGCGGTCGCGAACGCTCTCGCCCCGTCGACAGCATCCTCAGCGAGCTCAACGACCTTCGCGCCAAAGGGTTCAAAGAAATCACATTACTCGGACAAAATGTAAATTCATATAAATACGTCAACGAATCCGATGGCTCGACTATCACCTTCGACCGCCTCCTGGCCATTGTTGCCGAAGCTGCGCCCGACATGCGTATACGTTTCACCACCTCTCACCCCAAAGATATGACCGACGCAATCATCGACATCGTCGCATCATATCCCAATATCTGCCGACACATTCACCTCCCCGTGCAGTCAGGCTCGGATAAAGTGCTGAAATTGATGAATCGTAAATACACCCGCCAATGGTACCTCGACCGTGTTAATGCCATTCGCCAACGCATTCCCGACTGCGGCATCTCTACCGACATGTTCACAGGATTTCACGACGAAAGCGAAGAGGATTTCCTTGAGACATTGTCACTTATGCGCGAAGTAGGCTTTGACGCTGCTTTCATGTTCAAATACTCCGAACGCCCCGGCACTCTTGCCGCTCGAACTATGCCCGACAACATCTCCGAAGAAGTAAAAATCGAGCGGCTAAATCGAATGATTGAACTGCAAAACACCCTGTCGGCAGAATCCAATCGTCGCGACATCGGAAAAGAATTTGAGGTACTCATCGAAGGTGTTTCAAAACGTAGCACCGACCAATTCGTAGGGCGCACATCGCAGAACAAAACCGCAGTTTTCCCACGTGGCGACTATCGCGTAGGCGACATCGTAAAAGTGCGTGTACTCGACACCACCTCCGCCACCCTCATCTGCACCCTCGCCTAAGCTACACATACAGAAGCGCGTATTAAAAAAACAAATACAGTCAATTTTAGATAATATATATCAACTTAACATAATTATAACGAATTATAACGAGAGCGAAATGCTCTCGTTATTTATTAATTAGCACATTGATTTTACAAGCTCCCCATTACACCTCTATCCCAAAAATTTAGGGGGATTTTTATCGCAACTGTCAATAAAAATGCGTAACATTGCATCCGCTTTTTTACACGACAGATATTTATGCAGAAAATTAGAAATATTGCGATTATCGCACACGTCGACCACGGCAAGACCACCCTCGTCGACAAAATGCTACTCTCCGGGAATCTTTTTCGTGAGAACCAAAACACCGGTGACCTCATTCTCGACAACAATGACCTTGAACGCGAACGTGGCATAACTATTTTGTCTAAAAACGTATCTATCAACTACAACGGATACAAAATCAATATTATCGACACTCCGGGACACGCCGACTTTGGTGGCGAGGTTGAGCGTGTACTCAACATGGCCGATGGCTGTCTGCTTTTGGTCGACGCTTTCGAAGGTCCGATGCCCCAAACTCGATTCGTACTGCAAAAAGCAATTCAAATGGGATTGAAGCCGGTCGTTGTCATCAACAAAGTCGACAAGCCCAATTGCCGCCCCGATGAAGTACAAGAAATGGTGTTCGACTTGATGTTCAGCCTCGACGCCACTGAAGAACAGCTCGATTTCCCAACAATTTACGGCTCAGCTAAAAATGGGTGGATGAGCACTGATTGGCAAAAACCCACCGAGAATATCTTGCCCGTGCTCGACGCCATTATCAAATATATCCCCGAACCCGAGATGATTGAGGGGGACACTCAAATGCTCATCACATCTCTCGACTACAGCAACTATGTTGGTCGTATCGCAATCGGGCGCGTGCATCGCGGCACCATTCGCGAAGGGCAAGAAATTGCGCTTTGCAAAAAAGATGGTACGACTGTGCGCCAACGCATCAAAGAGTTGCACACATTTGAAGGAATGGGACGCAAGAAAGTCAGCGAAGTGAGCAGCGGCGACATTTGCGCGCTTGTTGGTATAGAAGGCTTTGAAATCGGTGATACTATTGCCGATTGGAATAACCCCGAGCCACTACCTCGCATCGCAATCGACGAGCCTACAATGTCGATGACATTTACTATCAACGACTCTCCATTCTTTGGCCGCGACGGAAAATATGTAACCTCACGCCACATTGGCGACCGCCTTATCAAAGAACTTGACCGCAACCTCGCATTACGCGTCACCAAGGCCGACACTGAAGATGTGTGGACTGTGTTCGGTCGTGGTGTGCTCCACCTCTCCGTCCTCATCGAGACAATGCGCCGCGAAGGCTACGAGTTGCAAGTGGGTCAGCCTCAAGTTATCATCAAAGAAATTGATGGAGTGAAATGTGAGCCGGTAGAATTGCTCACAATCAACGTGACCGAAGAGTACGCATCAAAAATGATTGATATGGTGACACGTCGTAAAGGTGACCTCATTTCAATGACTTCACAAAACGACCGCGCTCACATGGAATTCCAAATACCCTCGCGAGGCATCATCGGATTGCGCAACAACGTGTTGACTGCCTCAGCCGGCGAAGCTATCATGGCTCATCGCTTCCTCGAATATCAACCTTGGAAAGGCGACATCGAACGCCGCACCAACGGCTCTCTCATTGCAATGGAAGCCGGCACTGCCTACGCCTACGCTATCGACAAGTTGCAGGACCGCGGTTGCTTCTTTATCTTCCCGCAGGAGGAAGTATACGCCGGACAAGTCGTGGGTGAAAACGCCAAGGACAACGACATCGTGGTCAACGTGACAAAATCGAAAAAGCTCACCAATATGCGCGCATCGGGGGCCGACGATAAAGCTCGCATCGTTCCTCCTATCGTATTCTCGCTTGAAGAAGCTCTCGAATATATCAAAGAAGATGAATACGTAGAAGTTACTCCCAACCATATTCGTCTTCGCAAGATAATCCTTGACGAAATTGAGCGCAAACGCGCCAACAAGCAATAAGCAAAACGCTGATATCATAATAGGCGGAGTCCCAACAATGACTCCGCCTATTTTTTATACGACTTCACAAGCCCTACGCTGTAATAATACCCTCATTTTGATATATAACCGATTTTTACTATTTTTGTCACGGACAAAATAACAACACAATAAAATCCTAACGTAAAAATCATAACCCATGAAACTAAAACATTTCGCAGCAGGCCTTATTGCGCTTGTATCAGCTTCGGCATCAGCCACCCCTCCAACAACAGTCAACACCGACCAACTCCCCGACAGCGTATACCTAATGGCCTACTTTACATCTCCGGCTCAACACCTATTCTATGCATGGAGCACTGATGGTCTCAACTGGAAAGAAGCCAACGGAGGAAAGCCCATTTTCACAGCATACAACGATGCTATATGGATGCGCGACCCCTACCTCAATCGCGTCACCCAAAACGGCAAAAGCACTTTCCACCTCGTGCACACTTGGGGATGGGACAACCCCGCTATTTTCCATTGGCAATCCGACGACCTAATCAATTGGACAGCAGCCGATGGGGGCACCACCAACGATAGTGGTAAAATATTCGTGATGGACGGCAAAGACGGACGACCCGAAGCCCCCAACGCATGGGCTCCAGAATTCACCTATGTACCGGAAGAGGACCTCTTCTACATCTATTGGTCATCTCGCCTCAACAACCGCCAACTACACCATGTTACCACCACGCGCGATTG
Organism: Muribaculaceae bacterium; assembly: GCA_017536215.1. Taxonomy (GTDB): domain Bacteria; phylum Bacteroidota; class Bacteroidia; order Bacteroidales; family Muribaculaceae; genus JAGBWK01. Next base: position 9,816 of record JAFXHY010000147.1, read on the forward strand.
GTTGACATTCAGCACTCCTCGTCCACTATTCGACCCCGGATTTACTGCAATCGACCTCACCGTAGTGCGCCACGGAAATACATTCCACGGATATTACAAAGATGAACGCAACGGCGAAAAAACTATCCTCTACGCCACCACCACAAGCCTCGACCCCGCAGTTGATACATTCACCGATAAAGGTCGTATACTTCCCCTTGACTACAAAGTGGAAATTGAAGGCCCCACAGTATTTAAGAAAATCGGCGGCGAAGGCTATATCGGATATTTCGATAAATTTATCGGCGATGCCGGACTATCCTACATCGAATGTACCGACCTCGACAAAAATAATTGGCGATTGATTCCCGACTCTGAGGTTACCAACGTGAATGAAGTAAAACATGGTAGCGTAATAATAATCTCACGCGAAGAGCTTCTCCCTCTTCTCAAATAACCATACTGAATTATAATCAAACCCATATTGCAGGGCAACAGAATCAATTCTACTGCCCTGCTTTACTATTTTAAACCACTACCACACCAATCATATATTGCTGCATATCAACATATTAACAAATCTCGACTCGAAACAATCAAAAATAATCGCAAAAAAGTCGCTTAAATATTTGCACAACTCAAATAAAAGGCGTAACTTTGCATCGCTTTTGAGGGGGAAACCAAGGCAACAAGGACACCCTTAAAGCCAATAGGGAGATTCGCTAGCTCAGCAGGTAGAGCACAACACTTTTAATGTTGGGGTCCTGGGTTCGAGCCCCAGGCGGATCACGAAAAGGAGTTCACACGAACTCCTTTTTTTGTTTTATATTCACCGAAACTCGTAATTTATGGATACTTCAAATCAGCAACTGATTCCTATTCAGGAGGTAATGATGTGGATAGCTAAAATGGCAGCAAAAGATGGCGTGAGCCATTCCGTCCGTGAGCCCAAAGTTAGCATTTGTTAGTTTCGATTTAGCACATTATCTTTGGTACAGATTTCGTAAATATACCACAAAATGTACCGGATTTCCCGACATATCATCAAGGTTGAGGCACCTTTCTCCCATATCCCGGGCTTGCGGTTGGACTTTCTGTTTCTTGACTTGGGCTTCCTGTCGAAGCCTGTGGTGCTTGGGGGAGTTGTTGCTTCCATTCGGTTATATGTTTTTGAGTTAGACTTACTGAGGTTTTGAGCCTCGTTCGGTATTATAACCTTATGGTTGCTGAAAACGTCGATTTAGTGAGTGTTAAAATTGTAAGTATCTAATTCAGTGAAAAATAAAACGCACTTGTTTCTGAATTGTTAAAAATGGAGACTCGCAGAATGGTAAGGAAAGCGGAAGAAAATTCCGAAAAATGGAGGATTTTTGAGGGATAGATTAAGGTATGGTAAAGGTAGAAAAATAGCGTGCAATTCACGCTTCATCTATTGATGGCTCTGGACTGCCTTAGAACGATTAGTGTGTATGCACGCTATGCGATAAGCATAGCATAAGCATCACGCCAAGCTCGTTCTTATAAATTGTCCAGATTTACAATAGAACTTAAACGGAAGTTATGTTATCCTATATTTTCAATATGACCGACGCTTCGGTCACGATATTTGCTGTTTTGCGAGTGCAAAGTTAGCAAATTTTTTGGCTCGTGTCAAGACTCAACCTGACCTTTCTTGTTTATGCCGTGCCTCTTACGCTGTTCAAGCAGAGCACGTTCCGATATTCCGAGTAGCTTCGCCGCCGCTGTCCAAGAGCCCCCACGACGGTAAGCCTCGATGATACGGTCACGGTCTTTGTCAGGGTCTTTAAGCAACAGGCTTGTTTCAGGTGCAGGGGCAGACTCGCTTATGTCAAGGTCGCTTTCGGAGATTGTATCTCCTTCGGTGCTGTAGGCGGCGAGGATTATGACGTTGTGCAGCTCCCTGATGTTGCCGGGCCACGGATGGAGTTTCAGGGCTTTGAGCGCAGACGAGTCGAGATGTTTCTTCGGCTCGTCATTGTCTTTGGCATGTCGTGTCAGGAAGAAGTCGGCAAGTCCAGGTATATCCTCGGTAACATCTCGAAGCGGCAGTATCCTTATGTCTGTCGCACGAAGTAGATAGAACAGGTTAGCCCTGAACTCCTTGTCCTTCACCATCTGAAGAATGTGAGGGTCTGCGGTGCAGATGATACGCACATTGGGATGTTCGGTTTCAAGGATATGGAGCAATACCGATTGCTTGTCAAACGTCAGTAACTCCAAGTTCTTTAGGATGATTGTTCCACCGTCGGCATTTGTAAAGTAACCCTTTATACGGTTGTAGGTTTCGCTTCGGTCGGACTTTGGGTCGTGCTTTCCGATGTGAGGTGCGCCACCGGCTTCAATCACGATGATGGGCTTCTGAGTCCGCGAACTATGTTCGTAGATCTCTCTTGCTACTTGCTCCCTGCCCATACCGATTTCTCCGAAGATAATCACGTTGGCGTTGGTTGCCCCTATCTTCTCGATTGACTGCTCAATGCCACGAAAGTCTGCGCTCTTGCGGCGTATGAGCGTGTTGTCCAGAAAGAACATGACGTTCTCGCTCTTAGCATACTTATCTACCATCTCAACGAGTTGCTTGTCGATAGCCGGACGCTGGATTATGTTCACCGCACCCCAGTCGCTCATCACGTCTATCAGTTCCATCGGGACCAGATTATCCACTATGGCTAAGACGGGGAATTTATATCCCTCATCTTTAAGCCAGTTGATTAACTCTCGCGCAGTGCCGCCCCGGAATTTCATAGCCGAGACAATCACTGCACCCGGTGACAGTTTCATCACCTCGTGTTTTGCTGCCTCCATGTCCTCGGCGATGACAGGCTCATATCCGGCTCTTGTGAGCAAACCGGACATCAACCGACAATCGGAGTCGGAGGCATCTACAATTAAGATTTTACACATATTAATTAAGTAATCTAATATCCAATGCTATGAAAGCGCATTCACCGTTCAAATTAGGAATGCGCTTTCAGCTGTCTTTAGATAGTTATTATTTCTTCTTTATTGAGACTGCAAAACCTCCGCCAGGAGCCATTCTTACAGGTATTATATCTAAATTAGATATTTCAAAAGAGGTAATAATATAACTCTCTGGATTTTTATCGTAATGTGCAGTAATTCCATCCATATATAAGGTTGCTTCGTAGAGACTATCTTCATCAAGAAAGTCGCAATTTAGCTCATAGTATCTGGCATTACTATCTGTGACACCTCCAACATACCAGTTGGCATTATTTTTATCTTTTCTTGCCACAACTATATATTCTCCAGGTTCGGCATCAAGATATATACTTCTACTCCAATCAACAGGGACATCCTTTATAAATTGGAAAGCATCCGATTTCTCCGAATAATGTTCTGGCATATCGGCTGCCATCTGTAACGGAGAATACATCGTAACATATAATGCAAGCTGATTAGCAATAGTAGCTCTTTTATGCTCTGTATTTCCTGGGGCAAAAGAACTAAAGTCCATCCGGAAAATACCGGGAGTAAAATCCATTGGTCCCCCTTTCAGACGAGTGAATGGAAGAATTGCAACATGTCCGGGTTTCATATTCTGATATTCTGTCCCCATTGCACTCTCATTCCCGATTAAATTGGGATACGTGCGACATAACCCAGTTGGCCGTACTGCTTCATGACCATTAACCATTATCTTTTTCTCTGCAGCTTTAGTAATACAGCTAAGATAGTGATTAACACTATTCTGATTATAATGATTCTCACCACGTGGTTGGAATTTACCCACATATCCGCTTTTAACCGAAGTATAACCATACTCATTCATAAGATCATATGCCCTGTCAATCCAACGTTCATAATTACGAAGAGATGCGGATGTCTCATGATGCATCATAAGACGAATCCCTTTTGAGTGGGCATAATCATTTAAAGCCTTTATGTCAAAATCTGGATATGGAGTGATGAAATCGAAAACAAATTCTTTTTCTTTTCCAAACCAATCTTCCCATCCAATATTCCAGCCTTCAATAAGAAGTTGGTCGAAACCATTTTCAGAAGCAAAATCTATATAATGTTTTACATTTTCATTATTTGCACCGTGCCTTCCATGTGGAATAGCATTGGCGTAATCGAAAGTAGCAAGATCAAAATTCTCTGCATCACAATATGACCAAGTACTTTTTCCTGTTATCATTTCCCACCATACACCCATGTATTTTATCGGTTTTATCCATGATGTATCTATTATTTTACAAGGATCGTTAAGATTTAATATCAAGTTTGACGATAAAATATCAGTAGCTTTATCAGAAATCATTATAGCACGCCAAGGAGTTGAAAACGGAGTTACAATTTCTGCTTTATCATTATTAATATTTGGAGTTAGCCATGATTTAAAAACAAAGTTTGTATCATCCAGATTTAGATGCATAGCAGGGAAATCGACCAACGCTGCCTCATGGATATTGAGATAAATACCATCATCTGTTTTTAGCATAAGAGATGTCTGTACGCCAGTAGATGAAAATCCAGTCTGAGCAACATTTTGCATATGACCATTGTCAAACATTCTTATTTCACTCAGGCGTGATTTGGTATATTCATATTCTTGTGTATCATAATCTCCAGGAATCCACCATGCTGTCATGTCGCCAGACATTGCAAACTCGGACAGTTCATCTGCGATAATTAACTTCTTAGCTTTCTGTACGGGGAACTCATAACGAAATCCAACTCCGTCATTATAAACTCGAAACCTAATGTTAATTAAGGTGTTAGCTTCTTTGTTTTTAAGATGGATTAACATTTCATTATAATTGTCCCTTATAGAATCATTCTCACCCCAAACAGGAATCCAAGTAGTATCGTTGGATTTAACGTCTGATGAAACAATTGTCATTCCATTGTCAAAGCCCTTCTTATTTTTGACCCTGAAGCCAAGTTTTGACTCCTTAATAATGGGATTTGACTTATATAAAACACTATATTGAGGTTGCCCTAAATCAGTTATAGAAAAGGAAAGTTGGATTTGACCATCTGGGGAAGATACTGATTGGGCTGCAATCTGAAGAATACTGCATAATACTATGCAGATGGAAGTAATTACCGAACGCATCATTTGATCTCTTTTATTATTGCTATTTTATTCTCATATTGAGGGAACTGTACTTTCCCATTGCTGACTATAGTAGATAACCCTGAATAAAGTTCAGTGACTTTTGTTCCGTCGGTAAATATACCATCAACAGAAATGGCTTGATCATTCCTCGGCAGAACCCGAATCAGTACCTTATTATTATCATCATATCTCAGACATGTATGTGTGTCTATTGTTTTTTGTTTTCCAATTGCAATCACAGGATTCTCTTGGCGGATTCTTCCTAATTTTTGGAAATGTTCAAGCTGCTCGTGATTTATATTTTTCCAATTCATATCTGATCGGAACGCCTGATCACTGTCAACATTGAATCTCGCTTCACTGAGGCCACGACCTGTCTCATCGCCATAGAACACTTGTGCCACCCCAGGAGATAACAGTAAAGTTGTACCACAATCAATCATATTCTCCATGTCCGCATCACGATGATACGAATTATTGAGATAACTGAATGGATGCCAATTAGGATGATTATGTAAACTATCCGAATATGCTTGCCATGTGTACACAATACCATCAAGGTCTCCATGTTTGGGAAAGAAGAAGTTAACCATGCTTGAAAAGCCGGCCTCTGCATAATCCGGTTTGTAGTCTATCGACGCATTTTCAAAGTCTCCAGTCATATAGAATCGGTCAGTCCAATCAGAGCCGGATTCTCCTTTATGCTTAGCTCTCCATTTATTTAGGGCTTCGTTACAAGCTCTATTAAGTTCTTGCCATCTGTTGAGATGGACGTTCTCTACAATATCGCAGCGAAATCCGTCTATACCGAACTCCTCAACCCACGATGCAATCCAGGCTGTAATATACTGAATCGGACTCCATTTGCGATCCTTTCTTAAATCTCTTGCAGAAGGATTGGCCCAAGCATCGTTTGATGTTCCTTCCTTTTCCCATTTACGCTTTAAGAAGTTTGGAATTTTTACAGCTGAATCACTTTCATCCTTGAAATCAGGCATTCCATATAGAGTTGCCTCTAACGGATTACTTTCATCCCAGTCTTCATCCGGCATACGAATCCAATCTCGATCATACCAGCCATTCCAGTTTAAACGTCCTTCGTAGAATTTGTCATAGCTCCAATCCCTAATGTGCTCGGCAGCCTGACTCTCATCATATACGGTTTCTGCGAACCCCAACTGAACGGCATCAAGGAGAGTTGGATAACCCGGATCATTTAGGTTTGCACCAAGCATAACCCTGATACCTTGTGCATGGAGCGTATCAACAAGTTCTCTGAATTCTTCAATCGTACCGTAATTCTTGTCAATCTGTGTATAGTCAAGA
>JAFXHY010000148.1 GCA_017536215.1 Muribaculaceae bacterium
CAAAAAAATTATCATTCACAGCACTTGCACGTAGTGAACTTTCAGTGGTGTGGAACAACAAGCATTGGTTTGCCGGTGCAATATTCAATGCACGCGTAGGAATGGCACGCGACCATAAGTTCTCAATACTATCATCGGTTTTCAATTTGGAAATGTCGGTGGGCTATCGCTTCAATCTGTGGTAGTTATTGCAATTCAAAAAAATAAATTTACTATCTTTGTCGTTATATAATTACCATAACCATGGTGAATTATATATTTAGTGTAATTTTGAAAATCCCGTTTCAAAAAAATGAGAAGATTAATCTATATAATATGTGTCGTTGTGGCATGCGGAGCTATATCGAGTTGTGGTGGTCCGAAACTTGCTACTGCCAATGAGCAATATACTCGCGGAGAATATAACGATGCAGCAAAAACATATCGCAAAATCTACAATAAATTAACCAAGCCGGAAGAACGCCCATTACGTGGCGAAGTAGCTTGGAAAATGGGATTATGCCATAGAGAACTTAATCAGTCGGCACGCGCTGCCGCTGCTTTTCAGAATGCCCTTCGCTACAAGTATCCCGATTCTTTGGTATTACTATATATGGCACAAGCACTTCACTCCGAAGGAAAATATCCACAAGCAATAAAAGCCTATGAAGACTACCTTGCCTTTGATCCGGGCTCAAAAATTGCGAAAGTAGGGCTCGACGGAGCAACTATGGCCAATGCTACACGAGGACAGCGCACTCGATATATCGTGCGCCAACATAAGCTGTTCAACTCTCGACGCTCGGACTATGCTCCTATGTATGCCCCCGGAGATGCCGACAACCTATATTTTACGACAACGAATGAAAATGTCAACGGTTCTAAAAAATCCGAAATTACCGGAATGAAAAAAGGTGATATTTGGATGGCACGAAAAAATGAGCGTGGCGAATGGTTGCGTCCGGAAGCTGTGGAAGGAGAATTAAATACCGAATTTGACGAAGGAATTATATCTTTTTCTCCCGATGGGTCGATGATGTATCTAACAAAAGCTCGTCGCGAGCCCAATGCACCTACATCAGTTGAAATCTATACATCTACTCGAGCAGATGCCTCTTGGAGCGCAGCACAAAAACTTGACATTACGGCCGATACCCTATCGGTATATGCCCACCCGGCAGTGTCGCCCGACGGCAACTACCTTTATTTCACTTCCGACATGCCCGGTGGCGAAGGTGGTCGCGACATTTGGCGTATAAACCTCAAGGACAGAGTTGGTTCGCTCGAAAATTTAGGAAATTGGATAAACACTCCCGGCGATGAAATGTTCCCCTATATGCGTACCGATTCTGTGATGTATTTTACCTCCGACGGTCACCCCGGATATGGTGGGCTTGATATATTCCGTGCAGAGATGACTAAATCAGGCGGTTGGAAAGTAGAAAATATGGGACGTCCAGTGAACTCCCCTTCCGATGATTTCGGGATTACCTACGAGCCGGGGGCAGAACGTGGATTCTTGTCGTCGAATCGTGATGATGCCCGCGGATATGACCACATATTTTCATTTGAACTACCTGAATTACAAATATGGATTTCGGGGTGGGTGCTCGACCGCGACGATGAACCTGTGCCCAACGCGGTGATACGCATTGTGGGCAACGACGGCTCAAATCAGAAAGAGATTGCACGAAATGACGGGTCATTCCGTTTTCCATTGTCGCGCGGAGTCAGCTATGTTATGCTTGCCGGTGCGAAAGGCTATCTTAATGCTAAACAAGAATTCACATCCGATACTGCAGAAGAAGATGCCGAATATGGTGTAGACTTTATCCTCGCGTCAATCAACAAGCCAGTTGTCATTGAAAATATATTCTATGACTTCGACAAAGCGACACTACGACCCGAGTCGAAAACGGCACTCGATGAAATGGCTCAAATTATGCGCGATAACCCAAACATCACAATTGAAATGGCATCACACACCGACCGCAAGGGTTCCAACGAATATAACCTTGCGCTATCGGAGCGTCGTGCCAAATCGGTTATCGACTACCTTATATCTGTAGGCATTTCCTCCGACCGACTTCAGCATATGGGCTATGGTGAATCACGCCCGAAAACTATAACTAAACGATTGGCTAAGGAATATCCGCAGTTCCCGGAAGGCACCGTGTTAGATGAGCAATTTATCGAGACCCTTTCAGAAGCCGATCAAGAAGCTGCCGACCAAATCAACCGACGCACAGAATTCCAAGTGCTTTCTATAAACTACAATATGTTCTGATAGTGTCAATTGGAAATCAATAGTGCTATGAAATGGCGTACCGAAATATCAACACCACGGATTGATGTCGAAATAAACCACGGCACTTCTATAGTCATGATTGGCTCGTGTTTTACCGATGAAATCGGTCATCGCCTTCAATCTCAACTATTTGATGTAAAGATTAATCCGTTAGGCACGCTTTTCAACCCTGTTAGCATTGCCGATGCTATCAACGATGCGCTCGACAATAGAACCTTTGAGGCAGATGAACTTTTCGAAGTTGACGGCACTTGGCGCACACTGCGCCGCCACTCTCGCTTCTCGCTATCCGACCGCGATGCTACTCTACAATTGCTTAATAGCAGTTTGAGCGAAACACGAAATCAACTTCTTAATGCCGATTTTCTGATAGTGACTTTCGGCTCAGCCATCGGTCATCGCCACCTCCCCTCGGGCAATATCGTAGCCAACTGCCACAAGCTACCTGCCGAACAATTTGTCGTAGAGAAACTCTCAGTTGCCGACATCACCCTTAAATGGGGCAAGTTACTTCATAAGCTTTTTGAGTTGAATCCCAAGCTAAATGTAATATTTACAGTTAGTCCCGTGCGCCACATAGGCTATGGTCTTGAGCGCGACCGATTGTCAAAATCTACGCTAATAGTCGCCGTTCACGACCTTCTCAATGAGCGCATCAAATATTTCCCCTCCTACGAAATTGTAGTCGACGATTTGAGGGATTATAGATGGTATGCCGATGATTTGGTACATCCATCTACTCAAGCCGTTGAATATGTATATGATATTTTCCGCCAATCAGCTATGACTCCGGCAACAATAGCGCAAGCCGACCGTTGGGGTAAACTGACACGCCGACTTGAGCATCGCCATTCCTCGCTCGAAGGGGAAACAGCATTTTTGGAGGACACTTATAACCTTGCTAAGAATTTAGCCGGGAACAATGACGCTTTATATCAACGATTTATTGCTCTTAAACGATGAAAATTAATATATCCGACATAGCGACTCTTTTAATAGGTCAGTCAGCCCTATTTGATTATGAAATCGAAGAATTGTTGACCGACAGCCGTTTGGTGTGCAATCCGGCGAAAACTATTTTCGTGGCTATACGTACCGCAACCAACGATGGGCATGCCTATGTGGAGGAGTTGATTGGCAAGGGTGCTCGCAATTTCATTGTCGACCATATCGATAGCAGTTGGGATGGTGACAACATCAATTTCATCAAAGTCGACGACACTTTCAATGCCCTCCAAATGATAGGGAGTATGTGTCGCCAACGTTTAAGTTGCAACGTGATTGCTATCACCGGAAGTATCGGCAAAACTACCATAAAAGAGCTATTCTATAATTACTCTCATGGAGGCGATAAATCAGTAACTCGCAGTCCTCGTTCCTATAATTCGCAAGTAGGCGTTCCGTTGTCTCTTTGGCAACTCGAGCAGAAAGCCGACATCGCTATCATTGAAGCCGGCATATCCCAAACAGGGGAAATGGCTCGGTTGGAAAAAATGATAAAACCCGATATCGGTGTGCTGACTGTCATCACCGACGAGCACTCTGAAGGGTTCATTTCCCGACGTCAAAAAATAGAAGAAAAGATAGAACTCTTTATTGATTGTCGGTCAATTATTTACAATGCCAATGACCCTGACCAAGAGGAGTTGCTCCATCGTCGATTCCCCGACAAATACCTCATTGGAGTCAATGCCGGGACAAAGAATGATTTCACCGACTGCCTTTGCTATGTTGAAAAATTAGCAGAAATAACCGGAACAAAAATCGATATTCCGGAGGCGCCTCGTCGACCCATCACTCGCTTGGAAGTAATCGACGGAGTCAATAATTGTCGTATCGTAGCCAATCGTCTTAGCTCCGACCCGCAATCACTCTGTGGCGCTCTTGATTTTGCTCGCCGTCAATCTGGAGGCAACGTATTGATTTCTCTTATTATAGATGAATCAACTGCCGGACGTTATCCCGACGAGTTAAAACGCATCACCGACCGCTACGGCATTGGCAAA
>JAFXHY010000022.1 GCA_017536215.1 Muribaculaceae bacterium
AGTAATTTTGTTGATATGAAACAGCAAATAAAATTATCGATACCCCATCTTGCCGGCAACGAAAACAAATATGCGCAAGATGCTATAGAGTCAACGTGGATTACGCCACTTGGTCCATATGTCACCCGCTTTGAAGGGATGCTGAGCGAATATCTTGGGAAAGGTGATGTTGTGGCACTAAGTGCGGGGACCGCGGCTATTCACGTGGCGCTTACCTTGCTCGGCGTTGGAAAGGGAGATGAGGTGGTGTGTCAATCCATGACATTTGCCGCATCGGCCAATCCTATCGTATATCTTGGAGCAACTCCGGTTTTTGTGGATAGCGAAGCTACGACGTGTAATATGAACCCGGCATTGTTGCGTCAGGCTATCGATGATAGAATTAAAGTCACCTCGCGCAGGCCAAAGGCAATTGTGGTGGTGCATCTATATGGGATGCCGGCGCGCATGGATGAGATAATGGCAATTGCTTGTGAATATGAAATCCCCGTGGTGGAAGATGCGGCTGAAGCAATCGGCTCGGAATATGCGGGGAGAAAATGTGGGACAATCGGTGATTTCGGAATTCTCAGTTTCAACGGGAACAAGATGATTACCACTTCGGGAGGTGGTGCGCTGATATGCCCCGACAACGAGTCGGCAAAACGAGCACTTTTTCTTGCCACACAAGCGAGAGAAAATCGCCCGTACTATTACCACGAGACAATCGGCTACAATTACCGATTGAGCAATGTCAGTGCGGCGATAGGTTGCGCACAAATGGAAGTACTCGGCGAACGTGTAGAACGCCGCCGCAGGATACATGATATTTATGCCGAAGCGTTCGGTGGCAATCCGCACATCGTGGTGCATAGCAACCCCGAGGAAATTTATACGTCAAATTTCTGGTTGTCGACGATTTTGCTCAATGAGTCATCGCCCGTCAGCGCCGATGAGCTTCGCCAATGCCTTGCCACTCATGGGATTGAAACGCGATTGTTGTGGCGCCCGATGCATATGCAGCCGATATATCAAGATGCGCCGGCGTATGTGAACGGTGTGTCGGAAGATTTGTTCAACCGTGGGCTTTGTTTGCCAAGTTCCACTACCCTCTCCGATGAGGAGATTATGTTCGTTGCACAACTGATTAATCAATATACCACCGGCGCATGATACCGACACTCATAGCATTTGACCTCGACGACACGCTCTACAAGGAGCGGGATTTCGTCATGTCGGGATATAGTGCTATTGCGCGTCATTTAGCCGAAGTCCACGAGGCGTTTGACTATCAAGAGATGATGCATATAATGGTCCATGCGCCTGTGAATCCGTTTGATTCGCTCGATGAATATCTGACCAATCGTTCCGTTCAGCAATCAATTGAGCATGAGTATGATATACCTTGGATGGTGGCGACCTACCGCAATCATTTCCCCGATATCAAGGCTGATGATGCAATCGAGATAATACGCCAACTTATCGCGCGCGGATATCGCGTTGGATTAATTACCGACGGCCGCTGCAGCACACAAACAAACAAGATTAAAGCCCTCGGCCTCGACCAATATATCGCGGAGGAAAACATATCAATTTCCGAAGCCGTGGGAGGCGAAAAATACACACCCGTAGCGTTTGAGCGAATGATGTCGCTAAATGCTGATATCGAACGGTTTATCTACGTTGGGGACAATCCGATGAAGGACTTTCTGTGGCCTAACAGATTGGGGTGGACGACGATACAACTGCTTGATAATGGACGCAATGTACATTCGCAGATGGTAGCAGTGCCCTCGTCGGACTACGAGCCACAACACTAAATCACCACCCTCTCCGAGCTGACAGAAATGCTAAAAAAATAGGTTTGTCGGCAATACTGTTCTGCCTACCAAACCTATTTTTAAACCATGCTCGATGGCCAAGTTTTGTCAAAAAAATGACAGACGAAATGAAAAGAGTTTGCTTATTACTGGGATTATTTTTGTTTTTGAGTATTGATTGCTTTTCTCAGATGTATCCGCCATACTTCAGCAGGAGATCATATTTCAACAAAAAGTACGAATATGTAGTCAAAGGTGTAATAATCGACAAGAAAGCAATCGCATATCTTAGTTATGAAGGAGAAAGAA
>JAFXHY010000149.1 GCA_017536215.1 Muribaculaceae bacterium
AATATGGCTATTATAAAACATATTGATGTGGAAAATGAGGTCAATCCACTGCGTCCCCCCTCTTCAATTCCGGCTGTACTTTCAACAAATGTGGTTACTGTACTCGTTCCCATGATAGCTCCTCCTGTTGTTGCAATTGCATCGGTGAGGAATGCTTGTTTCAAGCGAGGTATTTTACCATTTTTATCAATCATGTTAGCGCGAGTAGTTACGCCTATGATTGTTCCAACCGTGTCAAATAAGTCAACAAATAAAAGAGCAAACACTATAACTACCATTTCCGGAGTGAAAATCTGACCCCACTCAAATTGGCAGAATATTGGCGCCATTGATGGCGGAGTGCTGAATATGCCATCAAATTTAGTGATGCCCAAAGGGATTCCTATGATTGTTGTGGCAAGAATACCTATCAGCAATGCTCCCTTTACCTTTTTTACAAGAAGCACCGAGGTGAGTAAAATACCGATAACACCTAACAAACCCGGACCCTCAACAATATTACCGAGACTGACGAGCGTTGAGTCGTTGTTGACTATAATCTCTGAGTTCTTCAATCCAATAAAAGCGATGAATAAACCAATACCGGCACTTATCGCTTTTTTAAGTATGTCGGGTATCAGATAAACCAACTTTTCTCTCACATTAGTGACCGTAAGCAATATAAATATCAACCCTTCCAAGAAAACGGCAGTCAATGCGACGTGCCAATCGTAGCCCATCACACCACACACTGAATAGGCAAAAAATGCATTGAGACCCATCCCCGGAGCTAACGCAAAGGGGAGCTTGGCTAAAAATGCCATTAGCATTGTGGCTGCAGCTGAAACAACAACAGTGGTTGTAAACAATGCGCCTTTATCCATCCCTGTCACTGCTAAAATATCAGGATTCACTGCTAATATGTAGGCCATGGTAAGGAATGTGGTAATTCCCGCCATAATTTCAGTACGGATTGTTGATTGTTTTGGATCAAATCCGAATAATTTTTTAAGCATAATTAGATTTGTAAAAATTAAAGCACAAAGGTAGTGGTTTTTCTTGGGGGATTAATTAAAATTTACATTTAAGTTTTTTCTTCTTTTTAAATGAATTAATAGATGCGACCATCCGGCTTAATTGCTAAAGCTTTAAGCTCAAATGGATCGAACCCCGCATCATTGGTCATTGTTGTATAAATAAAATATAATATCTATCTTTGTGGGGATAGTATCCTCATCGAAAAGGATATTATACAATCTGGGAAAAAGAATCAGAGATGATGATTAACAACGTCATAGGAATTGTCAGAGAGGCTGCCCAATATATATCCTCTGCCGACAAAATAGAAATATCCCAAAAGGGAGGTTATGCCAATATCGTAACCACGTCCGACTTGGCTGTGCAAGATTTCTTGCGCAGTCGATTGGCTACGCTTTTACCCGATTGCGGATTTATCTGTGAAGAGGGGGATATCGCCGACATCAGCCACCGCGATGTGTGGATTGTCGATCCTATCGACGGCACTGCCAACTATGCCCGCGGCGTTGACCAATGCGCTATTTGCGTCGGATTGTGCCACGATGGCGAAATGCAAATGGGCGTAGTTTATATTCCTCGCACCGATGAAATGTTTTATGCCGAAAAAGGGAAAGGCGCGTGGCGAAATGGTCAACAAATTCATGTTGCCGACCGTGCTTTCGAAAATGGCATAATGTGCACCGCATTTCCGGTCTACTATAAAGAGCAATCAGCATGGTGTGCTCGTGCTATCCACGATGTTTTCATGCAATGCAACGACATTCGTCGGCTTGGCGCTGCAGCTCCTGAACTATGCTACATTGCAATGGGGCGATTTGATATGTATTTTGAATACCGACTCGGTGCGTGGGACTTTGCCGCTGCATCAATCATTGTCAGCGAAGCCGGAGGTTTTTTGAGCGATATAAATGGCAATCCGCTCAACCCTATAAAAGCAAGCGGAGTTCTCGTCGCTAATTCCAACGACAATCTCAACCGCCTCATAGCAATAATCAAAAGTCACAACCCCGAAGCAGAGATTGCCTCTAATATATAAACTCAGTGAAGATTATGAATACCGATTTTTTAGATAAATTTGAGGGAACAGTTCACGACAATGTAGCGAGGTATCTCTACCAACGTGACGCCGTTGACAAAATCCTTCCCGAAGCCCCCGATATCGAAGAGCGATGGGAAAAGATTTGTGTTGCCTATTTGCCCGATGGTGTCCGCGAATTCAACAACTACCCCACCGCTTCACTCGGCTGGATGATGTATATCGGCATGGCATTGGCGCAGATGTGGGACGAGGACTGGGAAATGTATTCACAGTTCAACGATTTATACGCTATACTTTTGAAAGGGCGCGGCTACGACAGCATGGATGAGTATATCAGCTACGACATCATGAAACTCAATGAAAAAGAGGGTGAGGAATTGTCGAAATTGATAGGCGACACTGCTGAAATGGTTCTGAATTTATTGCGACATGAAGAATTCGAGCCGGGGACTCCAACAGCATTCAATGCCTACGTCAGATGCCTGCATCAACTCTACTATTTCGGCTATGCCGTTCGCCTCAAGCAACTCGGCTACCATATGACAGAACTGCAATAGCCCGATACCATCAAAAACTGAATATAAATAACAAACCAAACATAATCACATTTAGCGATGAAACATTTAATCTCATCTATCGCATTAACATTAGTTGCATTTATTGGCAACGCAGCTACCGAGCCGTGGCTCAATCCGGAGTTTTATAAGGACGGAACTCTCCCCTATCATGCTTCATTCAAAAGCAGCAACACTGTAGCCGAAGCTCTCGACGACAGCTATCAGCCGGAAAGTATCACGCTGAACGGCGGTTGGCGTTTCTTCTGGACAAAATCTCCCAATAATTCTCCTAAGGGCTTTGAAGCAGTCGATTTTGACGACAGCAGTTGGGATATAATTACAGTGCCCTCCAATTGGGAGCTCGAAGGATATGGCAAACCTATCTATACCAACATTAACTACGTATTCCCCGCCAATCCTCCTATCGTACCTACCGACGACAATCCCACCGGGTGTTATCGTCGCTCATTTACCATTCCCTCCGATTGGAACGACAAAAATATCATACTCAACTTTGAGGGTGGGACAGCGTCTATGACAGTGTGGGTCAACGGTATATACACCGGATATATCGAGAATTCAAAGGGGCCGGCTGAATTTAATATCACCGACAAAGTAAAAATCGGTGAAAATATCATCGCATGCCGAGTGATGCGGTGGAGCGACGGTTCTTATCTTGAGGACCAAGATTTTTGGCGATTGAGTGGTATCGACCGCCCGGTTAGCATCTACACCACGCCCAAAATCAGAGTGCGCGACTTTTTCGCCAAGCCATCGCTCAACAAGGATTTCACTAAGGGTATTCTTGAACTCGATGTTGACATTGAGAACCTTACCGAAAACAATCAGTCAACCACATTGACAATGCAACTTTTCGACGGTGACAAGTTGATTGCATCACGTAAAAAAAATGTA
>JAFXHY010000150.1 GCA_017536215.1 Muribaculaceae bacterium
GCTGGTTTGGCGCAAATGTTTCTGTCATGCAAGGAGTCACAATAGGTGCAGGTTGTGTAATCGCGGCCGGAAGTGTTGTCACCAAAGATATCCCGGAAAATTGTTTGGTTGCCGGAGTTCCTGCCACCATTAAGAAACGAATAAATCAGGAATAAAATCTTACGGCTGCGTAACTTTGAAATCAATCGATTTTTCTACGATTGTTTAAGAACCATATAGCCGACAATACCAGCATGGGACCCAATCCGCAATAAAATGATGCAAAAAACTCGGTTGGAATCTGAATAAATCGCAGAGTAATACCAAGCCCCATCATAAAGAAAATAAGCACCCACCCATGCCTTGGGAATGTATCCCATATTGAGCAAGGTTCAGTTAAGCTCTCTATCCGGGCGGAGTAGCGCGCTACAATTCTACGAAACATCATATAGAACGATGCAAGAACTGCGAGTGTAATCGCAAACAACCACCACTCGATAGATGGCAGTTTGGTATATGCTATGACTCCTCTTGCGGCAACAATGATTCCGGGAACGCCCCACAAAAGTGCTGCTACAATAAATAAATGTGACTTCTTAAATCTCATATAGATAATCTCTTTAATGATTATAACCAACTCTTAATCAACCTTCTGCGATAATTGACGAATCAAAAGGAACAACCGTAGGTTCACAATATAATAATTGCAACAAAGATAGATATATTTTCTATTTATCTTGTCGTACTACTCTATAAAACAACAATAGTAGGGAGAAAGCACCAAAAAGTAGGGAGAAAAACGTCGTTTCTGCACCAAAGCAAACGTCCCATTTTCTATGTATGTGTATGCAAGCATAGTTCCCCTAATTTATCGCATTCTTGAAATCCACTTTTTTGACCATATGAACAACATTCGGGATGCTTCATTAAAGTCAACAACTTCTCCGTTTCTATATTTCAAGAAAGTTTCTGTAATCATCCGTTCCTCAGTCGATGCAACTTGAAGTAATTGGCTTTGATGTTTGATATAGCTACCGGTTTGCTTGAAGACGATAGCTTGGGCCACAAATGATGCGGCCTTGTATAATCCTTTCAAAAGTTCCTCACTCTTTTCGTGCAACATGTTGTGAACGCATCCATGATAGATGTTACCGGTCCCCATCTTGATGGCTCTATCGATAGCAGCGTTGTCTATCAACGGGAGCAAATCATCCAGACTTCCCTTTATTGCGGTGGTGTCGTGATAGAATTGGAAGAGGTCGGATGGTTCCCAATTCAGAATTTCATCCTTACCCGACACAAATCCACAAATCAGTTTCCTATGGGATAATGTATCCAACATTTCCTGATAAACTTGTATGTCCGATACATTCAATTCATCCAAAATCACCACAACATCTATATCGCTGGTTTCTGTTGCCTCTCCCCGACCATAACTACCTTGTAAGCCCACAAACCAAACCCGATTCGCAAAAACTTCATTCAGCTTCCGGAGGAAGTCATTCATCCAAACATTTATATCTATCATAACCTCTCTGATTTCAAATTTTCCCCAACGTCCAACCGCAGTCGCCATGGTAAATCATCTGCTTGGTCATGCCCCCATCAATGCAGATATTCTCTCCGGTGATAAAACCGGCCTTATCGCTGCAAAGGAACAGTACCATATTGGCAATATCCAGCGGATTTCCCACTCTGCCGGCAGGTTGCTGAGTGGCATCAGGACCTTCGTAAACGGTGTAGGCCGTATCTATCCAACCGGGAGAGATTGAGTTCACTCTCGCCTGCCCCGACAAACTAACTGCCAATGCGTGGGTCAATGCGGCAATGCCCCCTTTGGCTGCTGTATAGCTCTCGGTTTGGGGCTGGCTCATGCGGTCGCGTGAGGAGGAGATATTGATGATGGATGCACCCTCTGCCAAATGAGGCATAAAGAGCTTAACCAAATAAAATGGTGCGGTAATCCCCACGCTCAGCGCATACTGAAACTCCTCGTACGTACATTCATCTATCCCTTTCATCAATGGTAAAGCATTGTTGACTATGACATCCACCTTGTCATGCTTGCTCAACACCTCAGTTGCAAAAGCCTCCAGCACTTCTTTCTTGGAGATGTCTCCAACGAAATGCTCTCCCTCTTGCTGGTCAATCACATAAACTATTGCACCTTGTTTGCGGAACTCATCGGAAATGCATCGACCAATTCCGTTGGCACCACCGGTTACAACAACTACTTTATCACTAAACATAATATTCTTTTTTATATCATCAACATAATTCTTCCCTCGGCCTTGACAAAGGTGTCGGGATAGCGACAGATAACGGCATAGACCTGCTTGGAAGTAACGAGTTGACCATCCTTGCGTACATGCAGCTGTTGGCGGTTAATCATTTCCGCAATCTGCTCTGTCCGCATCCCGCAGTTCCGGCTCGCAAGGCAATAAAGTATCGCTTCTTCAATTTTCATATCTCTTGCCAAATAAATCTATCTCTACAATATCGGCTATTGCTTTTGTGGGCAAAAATCCCCTGTTATGATAGTTTCAACAAAGATAAAACAAAGAAACGAAAGTGAGTGCAAAACGGGAAAAGAATATTGTAGATTAGCAATTTAATTGAAGTCACGGCAATCTTCTCGCTCCGATATAGCTAAAATAGGATGTTTTATGATAAAAGGATTTTGTTTTTATATATTTATTGGCAAAATGATAGTCAATTTCAAATTAAATAAGTACTTTTGTATATTGGATGTGGTAAATACTACTTTCAAAACAAGAAAGCTCAATCCTCATCTTTGGAAAATCCGAGACCCTAACTGTAGGTAATGGTGATTCCGACAAACAACCTATAAACTATATAATTCTACTATCATGAAAAGATTTTTAGGGTTTGTACTTGCATTATGCTTGTCGATGGGAGCAACCGATGCATCCGCTCAAGGATTTTAGAGAAACACTCCCTTATCGACAACCCTTATACGCCTTAACTTAACCACAATACATATTTATTACCGAGCCTTAAATCAACATTAAGAATGAAAAGATATTTTTTATATATAATTTGCTTGCTATCGATACTTGTTGCCTCCCCGGCATTTGCGGCAAAGGTAACCAAAGTGGTAATTACCGCGGTCGAACCGGTTGTAGGCGAAACCCGCTCATTTAAAGCAAGCGTTCCAGAAACAGCAAGCACAGAGGTCTATGAAGTACATTGGTCTGGCGAATTCGAAAATGGTAGATTCGTTCAAGGAAACGACTATACAATGACTGTCAAACTGAGAATCAAGGCAAGTTCAAATAACGTATTTGCCCCGGCGCCCAAAATAAACGCTACAATCAACGGGCACAAGGGAAAGATATCTGTTATTCGGGAGTATAAAGCCATAAACGTCAGATATACATGGAAGGAGCTTGGCGGCCCGAATCCTAACAATCCAAAGACAAAACTAAAGGCAAAACTCGCGGAAATTGCCGCTGCTTACACTGCAACCAATGCTGATGACGACAAGGTAATATTAGAATACCTCAAAAAGAGCCTCCCGAATGCTGAGATATGGTTGGCAGGAGGCAACTACAAATACACTCGAAAACTGCCGACAGAAACTAAAGATGGGCATCTTTCTGTGGCAATCGGAATTAATTGCGACGGGGTGTCGCTTGACCGCTACAGTTTCTCTGTCGTGATTCCGGCTATAGGTAAATCTCCGGAAGCCACAATGTTGAATGCCGACAAGAAACTTATGGAGCAAGCGCTTAAAAATCTCATAGTCACAGCGAAGTCAACAGGCGATGATGTCCTGGCTGCCGTAAAGGCCGCTGCTACACATGGCACGACTGCCGATTGGGATAAAGGCTATAAGTATAATGCCCCCAAATCCAACGTGCAGGGAAGCATAGATGGAAATATAATCATTGCATTGGGCGACAGTAAGGATTATATCCATGCCTATAAAATATTGCCTATCGCAGGCTCGGCTAGCGATGCTGCAGTCGACGCCGATTTCAGTGCACTTTCCAAAGCGCTGCACAATCATGCGGTTAATAACAGCACCTCTCAGCAGGAATTAATCGATATTGCTTTTGCATCTATAACCAATGGCTCTGATCTCACGTTTATAAGTTTTTCAAAAACTGAAGCCACCTACGATAATGAAGGTAAAATTATCATGCGTTTCGAACTTGAGAACAACGGCGCGAGTCGAAGTCCTCGCATCTCTATGAAACTATCCAAACTCAGGCCACCGATTCCTACAGATATATCCGTGAGCAACGATGAGTGGGAAGTGCTCCGCTTGACAAACAAGGAACGTTACAAGGCTGGTGCAGGTACTCTAGTAATGGTAGCTCCACTTCAGGAAGCCGGAGATATACGTTCTAAAGAGATCATTGTCGTTATGAGAAAGGACCACCGACGCCCCGACGGTTCTCCCTACCATACTGCAATCGAAACATCATTCGCCAACAGCAGATATACCGCTGAAAACTGTGCAAAAGGTGTCATGACTCCCGCCACGGCAGTTAACTCGTGGATGAATTCTGATGGGCACAGAGCAAATATGCTTAACAGTCAATGGTGCTATATCGGTTGCGGTATGTCAGAGGGTGGAACTCAATCTAAAAATTGGGTTCAGCTGTTTTCGACAGGAAAAGGTGTGATGGATGCGATCACAAATACCGGCTCCTTCCATTTTGATACGATTGCTGATATGGAAAAGGCATATCTCATCTGTGATGTAGGCGAAGGTATCAAGGCCTACGTTCCGCTCGATGAAGAGTATATGTTCAAGAAAGGAAATCAGTATACAATCCACCTCATGGGTAAATCCGTCACAGTAACAGTAGCCAATAGTGAAAATTAATTAAACACTCATAAACAAATGATAGCTATGAAATCAAAACTTTTATTAGTCGTTGCCTTCTTGCTCCTGGCAGGTCAAGCCGATGCATCCGCTCAAGGATTATTAAAGAAAATTGGCAAAACTGTAAAAAAAGAAGTTGTAGACCGAACTAAGAAGGAGGTCAACAAACAAGTAAAAAAGAAGGGTAAAGCCTCATCCGACAACAATAAGCAACAGCAAGAGTCGCCTCAACAAAATCAAGAGCAATCCTTTGAAAGTTCCAACGAACGTCACCTCCGAATACTAGAGGAACGTGGAGAAATCGCGCGTACTACAGTGGCGGAAAGTCAACCGAGCACAGGTCCTGCAAAGGGCAAGACCAACGGACATGAATGGGTGGATTTGGGACTTCCCTCTGGAACGCGTTGGGCAACCTGCAATATCGGCGCAACACAGCCCCATCTCCCGGGAGTACTCTATGCTTGGGGAGAGAAGGCCGCTAAAACATCCTACGTCCCCGAAAACAGCAAAACACATGGCAAGGAGATGGACGACATTTCTGGCAATGCCACCTACGACGTAGCTACTGCAAAATGGGGTAACGGTTGGCGAATGCCCACAAAAGAAGAATTTGATGAACTTCTGGAATATTGCCCTTTCCCACAGTATGTAAAACAAAATGGCAGATATGGGCAACTATTTACAAATCAACAAAGTGGCAGAACTCTTTTCTTGCCCACAACAGGTTCCAAAGAAATGGGTTCGCGACATGAAGAAGCCAACACTTGCGGCCTTTATTGGACATCAACGCCATATAAAGATTCGTTTTTAAACGGCGCTCATCAATACCATTACGGCGCCGCTATGGGTGAAATGGGAGTAGGCGAACGCTCTTCCGGTTTTGCCGTACGTGCCGTCATCGACAATGATGCCATGATAAAAATCCCGGCTCAAGGAGCAACCAACGGTCATGAATGGGTGGATTTGGGGCTTCCCTCTGGCACCAAATGGGCTACTTGCAACATTGGCGCTAAATCGGCAGAAGAATATGGTAAAACTTTCGGTTGGGCAAAACTCACTCCTAAGGAAGGGGAAAGTCGACAAAAAAACGAAGCCCAAGGTAAAGATATGGGCGACATCGGAGGAGATGCATCTTACGACACTGCCACTGCTTTATGGGGCGACGGTTGGAGAATGCCATCGATGGAAAATTTCAAAGAATTGATGGATAACTGCACTTGGGAATACACCAAATTGGGCAGAGTTAACGGTTGTAAGGGCATCAGCAAGATTAACGGAAACTATATCTTCTTCCCGATTCAATTTTATGAAAATATAGCTAAATATTGGTCTTCCACACCTTCCAAATATTCAAACAGTGAATCGATGTTATTTGTAGTTTATGAGAAGTATGTATCCGCTTCCAAAAATAGTGGGAGACGTAGTGATGATTTCCCGATACGTCCCGTAACCAAATAATCTCTATCCCTCTTATATCTTATCACAATTATAGCAAAAAGACACCGCGCATCATGAATGTTGCGGTGTCTTTTTGCTATGGCGTTGCCTGCCTATTTCTTTATAATAAACAATTGTTATTCGGAATAAATGTGCCACAATTGAATTAATATGCCCGTATCCCGAATTTATCAGGCTCCAAACCCACAAAATATCAAGAAATTCACTTTTTTTATTGTTTTATAAAAGGTATTTTTCAGAATAAAACGTTATTTTTGTAAGTTAACATTTTACAATCTTTTCAATCATTCGACAATCAGCATCCAATTATCGATAAATATAACAAAATGAAGACTTTACGTTTATTTTCCCTTGGTATTGTTTTTACTTCAGCAATATGCGCAATGGCAGTCCCCGCCAAACGCACTACCTTTACTGCAATTCAGCCCGATGGTACAGAAGTAACACTCACCCGTGCAGGAGATGAATTTCATAAATATTTCCTGACCGACGACAGTCAGATTGTAGTCGGCAACGCCACCGACGGCTATTTCTTTGCATCTATTGATAAAACTACCGGACGCATTGTAGCTTCCGACATTACTGCAGCCAATGCTGATTCTCGCACCGACACTCAATCGGCCTATATTTCTTCAATTGACAGAGAAGAAATGAGCAAAGCGATAACTACAACTCGCAACTCCTCGCGCATGGCTCCTCACGCCGACAATCGCAGTTTAGCTCCAAAAGCAACGATTACAGCTCAATCGGGCATCGGGTTGTTCCCCGGCACTACATATCCCAAAACCGGATCCCCCAAAGGTCTTATCATATTAGTAGAATATAGCGATGTTAAATTCGCGAGCAACTACGACGCAGGCGATTATTTCAATCGTATGATGAGCGAAAAGGGATTTTCCGACTACTATGGCACAGGCTCGGCTCTCGATTGGTTCACCGACGCATCCAACGGTCAATTCACCCCCGACTTCGACGTATTCGGGCCGATAACCCTCTCCAACAAACAGGCTTATTATGGCGCAAACGACACTTGGGGCAACGACCAACGCGCTGAATATATGGTAATTGATGGATGCAGACTGCTCGACAGCCAAATCAATTTCAAAGATTACGACACCGACGGTGATGGCTACGTAGATAATGTCTTTGTGTTTTACGCCGGCAAAGGGGAAGCCGACGGGGGTAGCGACGATACCGTTTGGCCCCACCAATGGGAACTCAGCTCTGCCGGAGTATCATTGAAACTCGACGGAGTATCTATCAACCGTTACGCTTGCTCCAACGAACTCAGCGGCACAACTCCCGCCGGAATTGGCACTTTTATTCACGAATTCTCCCACGTAATGGGACTTCCCGACCTCTACCACACCACTGATGCCGTATACTACACTCCCAGCGAATGGTCGATTTTGGACTATGGACCTTATAACAATAACGGACGCACTCCCCCCACTTACTCTATTTTTGAACGCAATGCTATGGGATGGATCAATCCGATTGTGCTCGACAAAACTCCTCGTCAGATAGAACTCTCTCACATCGAAACGAGCAACTCCGGTTGCTTAATTCCAACCTCCAATAACAACGAATTTTTCCTTTTGGAAAATCGACAACAAAAAGGATGGGACACCTATGTACCCGGTCATGGTATGCTTATTTGGCACATCGACTACAATGCAAGCGTTTGGAGCAGCAACGCTGTCAACAACACCCAAAGCCATCAGTATGTCGACATTGAAGAAGCCAACAACAACCCCAATGGCTACTCCACCTCAATTAGCCAAAACTGGGCTTTCCCCGGCACTTCGGGCAAATATACCGACTTTACTGACACTTCAACCCCAAACATGAAAACTTGGAGTGGCACAGCTCTCAATACCCCTATTACAAATATCAAGGAAAGCAATGGGATAATTTCGTTCGATGTGTGTGGTGGTGTACCGGAAATTGAAAGCCCGATTGCATATCAACCCGACACCTACAATATCGGTAACAATTTCTTCACCGCTTCTTGGAGCGAAGTTGACGGTGCCGTTGACTATCTTCTCTACGTCTACGACATACAAGAAGGAGAAGCTTTTACTGATGTTAACACTTTCGGCTCAGGCTCATCTTTAACCCACGCTACAGGCTGGTCCTCCGACAATTCTAATGGGGTTTACTCCTCAACCGGCAACTATGGAAATGCTTCGCCCTCTTTAAAATTGAACAAAGACAACCACTATGTTCAAACTCCGGTCTACGACAACCCTATCAAGCACATTTCTTTCTGGGCTAAAGGACAAGGCACTTCCGCCACTAACTCAGCAATATTATATGCTGTTGATGGTGAGTACTTAACAGGACTTACTACCTTCTCGGACTGGGACACAAAAACCGGCAAAATCGAAGAATATACTCTGACTAAGTCCGACGTTTATCAATTACGACTTACTTTCATCAAGAAATATTCCGGACAAAATCTCGCTATCGACGATTTCACTGTCAGCTATAATTCCGGAGGCAAAACCATTTTACCTAACTACAACGGAGTTTCCTCATCAGGAGAAACCTCAATGCTTGTAGAAGGTATTGACGAAGGGCACATTTACTACTTTACCGTCGTAGCTGTCAACGATGAAGGGAAAAAATCTGCTGTTTCCAACGAAATTGAAGTAGACCTATCCACATCCGGGATTGACAAAATAACTATCGACAACAACGCCCCCGTTGAATACTATAATTTACAAGGAATACGTATTGACAACCCCGGAACAGGCTTTTACATTCGTCGCCAAGGGTCTAACGTTGAAAAAATTATAAGATAATGGATTTATTAGGCTACGAATTTTTTCGCAACGCGTTGCTCGGCATTACTTTGATTGCCGTAGCTTCATCAATCGTAGGCACCTACATTTTTGCGAGAAGGCTCGTAGCCATTGCCGGTGGCATCACTCACGCCTGTTTCGGTGGCTTGGGACTTGGCTATTTCACCGGCATTAGCCCGATTTTTATGGCAGGCGTGTTTGCCGTAGGCTCGTCTGTAGGAGTTGAGTGGATTTCTTCGCGACACAACATTCGCGAAGACTCTGCAATTGCAGTTGTGTGGTCGTTGGGGATGGCATTAGGTGTGCTGTTCGTTTTTCTCACTCCGGGATATGTACCCGAATTAAACGCATTCCTCTTTGGCAACATACTAACAATTACCCAAAGCGACCTACTCTCTTTTGCAATCTTCGACCTGCTTATTATCGTCTTTATTGCCACATGTTGCAATAAAATAATAATCTGCGCTTTCGACCGAGACTTTGCCAAAGTGAACGGTCTTCCCACCCGACTTATCACCACCACTATGACGGTATTCACCGCAATCGCAATTGTTCTGACAATAAAACTCGTTGGGGTAATGCTTCTGATGTCAATGCTATCTCTCCCTCAGATGATTGCCGAAACGCGATATCGACGATTCTCCCGACTCATGATTGCTTCGGGTATAATCTCTATTATTTGTTGTGTTGCAGGCTTATTTGCCTCCTGCTATATTGATGTCCCTTGTTCGGCTCTTATCGTCATAATAATGGCAATTGTATTTGCTATTGCTAAAATCATAAAACTATGCACAGGCGGATAGGATTTATCATAGCAATAGCTATCACGGCAATAGTAGCAGTATGCGGAGTTATTCATGCCTATCGACAATACATTGCCAACTCTCCGACTATTGAACCGGATGCTAATCTATACCCTATCCGAGGTATCGACATTTCAGCTCACAACGGCGTAATTGATTTTGAAAAGGTTAAAAATGCCGGTTATCAATTTGCAATTATAAAAGCCACTGAGGGGACCGATTTTAAGGATGCCATGTTCATTGACAACCTGCGTCAAGCGCGACAAGCCGGCTTAAAAGTGGGAGCATACCACTTTTTTCGATTTGACACCGACGGCTACCTGCAAGCCCTGAATCTGCTACACTCTCTGCGACATCGCAAACTCGATTTCCCGATTGCTATTGACATTGAGCGATTCGGGAACCCCGACGGGCATCAAGCTTCTATTATCATCTCGCGACTCCAAGATATGATTACGTGCTTGGAAAAGGAAGGTGTCGACATAATTCTTTATTCCAATAAAGATGACTACGACAAGTACTTAAAAGGAAAATTTGATAATTACCCGCTCTGGATTTGCACTTTCACCGAGCCTGAGCCCAATTTGAATTGGGATATATGGCAATATTCTCATCGTGGTAAAATCGATGGAATAAAAGGTGATGTTGACTTAAACACAATAAAAACGGAGTTTTATCGTTCATTTTAAGATAAGGATTTAATAATAAATCCAATAGGACTCTTTATTTTGCCTTATTGCCGTCACAACCATAGTAACCAATATGACATCTATCTTCAACATAAAAAATATAAAAGCCTATGTGGTGTTTGCGTTGACATTGTGTATTACAATGTTACCTTTCTCTACCAACGCATTTGACATTTCCACCTATGCCGAAAGCTCAAAGTTGGCCACCGGCCGTTGGGCGAAAATCAGTGTGACTGAAGATGGTATTTACATGCTCAGCAACTCAGCTCTACGAGGAATGGGATTTTCCGATCCCTCTAAGGTTCATATTTATGGATATGGTGGGCATCAACTCCCCGACGTCTTATCCCAAAACAACTACATCGACGACCTCCCCATGGTGCAATGCCTACGCACCGACCGAGGAATCATCTTCTACGCGGAAGGGGTGACTGAGGCAGTTGTTAAATCCGGCAAATACGTACGCCCGAAACAAAATGGATATTCCAATGTTGGATACTACTTCGTTAGCGACTGCGAAGGTAGCGACCGAGAAATCCCGACTGCCGGGTCCGGCTCGGTATCATCTCCCGAAACAACTTTTAATAACTATATTTTTCACGAAAAAGACCTCGTTTGCATTGCTCCGACAGGACAACAATATGGCGGAGAAGACTTCCTTTATACACCCTCGCGCAATTTCAACTTCGAGTTAAAAGATATTATTGAGGATTCCAACGTGTGGCTCTCTTGCTCTTTTATAACAACTGCTAATGCCGATTCTCAAATCAAAATCTCTGCCAACAACGTCGAATTACCATATTCATCTTCCGACATCATTAAAGCCACAGTCTCCGACCATGGCAATTATCGCTCAACGATAACAACTAAATCTTTTCTCGCAGAAAGCGACAAATTAACAATTGGCATTAACTATGTCCGATCAGGCACTGTTTCGGCCGCCCACCTCGACTACTTAGCGATAAACTACACTCGTAAACTTCGATTGTCGGGTAGTAGCCTCATTTTCTCCTTGCAACGCAACCAAGCTGCTCTTGAAGATGCAAATGCCAATACCATCGTATGGGACATCACTTCTCCTCTTTCTATCGTTGAGATGAATACCTCATTGTCAGGAACAACTCTCAACTGGACAAACGACTACACAAATCAACGCAGATATGTAGCTTTCGACCCCACTGCCTCTTTTCCCGAGCCTAAATATGTCGGAAATGTTGCAAATCAAAATCTTCACGCTGTAGAAGTTCCGGATATGGTGATTTTTACACCGGCAACATGGAAATCGGAAGCTAAGCGACTCGCGGATTTCCACCTCGAATACGATAGCCTCCAAGTTCTTGTTGTCGACCAAGAAGAAGTGTTCAACGAATTTGCTTCGGGAAGTCGCGACGTAAACGCATTCCGCAAAATGCTCAAAATGCTCTACGACCGCTCATCTTCTGCCGACAACCAATTAAAATATGCGCTTTTCATGGGACGCGGAAGCTACGACAATCGTGCTATTTCAACTTCTACGCAAGCGCTCAACTATCCCATAATGCCTATTTGGCAATCGGAGAAAGGGGAAAATGACACCGACTCCTACACCACCGACGACATTTTTGCCTTCTTGCGTGACAACTCCGGAAATAATTTCGGCTCCGACCATTATTGTATAGGCGTAGGGCGTATGCCGGTTACTTCGGCTGGTGGGGCAAGTTTAGCCGTCGACAAAATAATTACTTACTCCACAAAAATGCCCGCCGGAACATGGAGAAATCGCACTATGCTATTGGCCGACGACAAAGACCGTGGCGTTCACATGGAACAAATGGAACAAGTGTGGGACAACATGCTCAACAATGGAGGAAACAACTTAATTCACACAAAACTCTACACCGACGCATATCAACTAACCGGCCAAGGATATCCTCAAGCTCGCGATTTCATGTTCAGGGCGCTCGATGAGGGTGTCGTTTGGTGGCTATTTATCGGGCATGCAAACACCACTTCATTGACCCACGAAAACCTACTCAAACTCTCCGATATCAACAACCTGTACCTTCGCAAATGGCCCATATTCTTTGCCGCTACATGTGATTTCCTACGTTGGGACGGAAACTCAATATCTGCCGGAGAAGTCATGTGGGGACTTGAAGGTGGAGGGTGTATCGCCCAAATATCAGCTAATCGTCCGGTTTACATCTCAGAAAACGCGTATATGTCAAAGGCATTAGGTCGGCATATGTTTACTCGCGACGAGAACGGCAATCGTCTGACTATTGGCGAAATATACCGACGAACAAAAAATACGACCAAGACCACGGAAGGTGGTACTACCCTATCCGATGCCAATAAATTACGCTACATTTTAATGGGGGACCCCGCCCTATATCCGGCACTCCCTCAGCACGAAATTGTAGTTGACCGCATCAACAATGTACCTCTTGGCGGCGAAGAGCAAGCAATTATGCAAGCCCGTCAAAGCGTTATTGTTGAAGGACGTGTTCTCGACAAAGACGGAAATATAATTCCCGAATTCGACGGCATAATTGCATCTACTCTCTACGATGCCGATTATAGCGTTACTACTCGCGCCAACGGTGGTGTAGATGAAAATGGTAACGAAGTGGGCAAACAAGTTATATTCGAACAACATGGCGAGCGACTTTTTGCCGGCAACGACTCTGTTAAAGCCGGACAATTCAAAGTGCATATCGCTATGCCTTCGGAAATTGCCAACAACTTCCGTGAAGCATCTCTTAGTCTAACCGCACAACAAGGCGCAGGTCAAAATCGAACTTTCCACGGAGCCGGCGTATCTCGTGATTTCTATGTCTACGGCACTGACGAAAACGCAATTGACACAATCCCACCGACTATTAAAGCCATATACCTCAACCACCCATCTTTCGTTTCAGGAAATCACGTCAATACAGCTCCTATGCTTATTGCCGAAATTTCCGACAATCGAGGTATCAACATGAACACTTCGGGGATTGGACATCAGATGAACATCCTCATCGACGGAAAAAAAAGTTTCTCTGACGTAGCCCAATTCTATACTCCCGCAACAAACGGGCTCCCCGAAGGCACTATCGCATATCAACTACCCTCGCTCGACGAAGGTATGCACTCTTTGCGTCTGCGCGTATGGGACACGTCCGACAACTCTTCCTCTAAATCTATTGAATTTTACGTTTCCCCCGACCAAGCGCCAATTCTCTACGACGTATTTACCGACGTCAACCCCGCATCTACCGAAGCCAACTTCTACCTATCGCACGACCGTCCCGACGCCAACGTTGAAGTTACAATCTCTGTTTTCAACATGTTGGGCAAGCCGGTGTGGGAATCTGTTACGTCCGGTCGAAGCGACATGTTCCTGACAAGCCCCGTCAAATGGAATTTACAAAACATGGCAGGACAACGAGTGACTCGTGGAATTTACCTCTATCGCGCTTCTATTCGCGAAGGCGACAATGTCAGCAACACTCGCACACGCCGCATTGCTGTCACCGGCAACTAAGTTTCAGTTTTATATCTGCACGTTGCTCATTTAGCGCTCTAACATTAAAAATATATACCACCATCTTTCGGTGTATGTCATATATTTTTAGTACCTTTGCAAGTATCATACTAAAGCCAAATTGACCAATGGATAACATTACACAGTCAATCAAGGAGATACTACGCGCTGAAAGTGAAGCGATTCTCAACATCCCTGTGACCGACTCTTTTGCAAATGCTATTGACCTTATTGTCGAGCACGTCAACCACCGTGGCGGCAAATTGGTCACTTCAGGCATGGGCAAAGCCGGACAGATTGCAATGAACATCGCAACTACCTTTTCTTCAACAGGTACTCCCGCAGTTAATTTGCACCCATCGGAAGCTCAACATGGCGATCTCGGGCTTCTTCAACCCAACGACGCCCTATTGCTAATCTCTAATTCAGGCAAAACTCGCGAAATTATCGACCTCGTTGAATTAGCCCGAACTCTTATCCCTACAATACCCATTATTGTAATCACAGGGAACGGTGACAGTGAGCTCGCACAAATCGCCGATGTTACCATTCTCACGGGTGGTGCGCCCGAAGTATGCCCTTTGGGCTTAACCCCTACTACTTCGACCACTATGATGACTGTGATTGGCGACATTCTTGTGGTCAACGTAATGCAAGCAATTGGTTTTACTCGTGCCGACTACGCCAAACGTCATCATGGCGGCTACCTCGGTCACGTATCACGAGCGAAATAACTCAACACCGCATCTTATATGACAGGTAAAATAATCATCATCGGAGAAGCCAGACTCGAAATAGATTTTAAAAACGATATTCCGGTCGACACTCATCCGGGAGGCGCCTTTCTTAATGCAGCTTGCCAACTTGCTTTGTCGGGAAGAGAGGTGATTTTCCTTTCCGAAATTGGGAATGACAAACCGGGTAATATAATTACTGATTCACTGACTGCTGCCGGTGTCGACATTTCTCAAGCCGACCGTCATATCATTAAAACTCCGATTGTATTGAATATCGACGGCACGACCTCTCGCTACTCTGCCCCCGACGACGGTGAAGGATTTGATATCATCTGGCCACGCGTGGAAAGTGAGGATATCATTGTATTTGGCGGATATTATGCTGTCGACCCGCGAATTCACAATCAATTGTCGACTTTTATCGCCAATGCCGTTGAGCGCAAAGCCTCTATCATCTACGTCCCCGACGTTGCCGACGATCGTATTCCACGCATCACGAAAGTAATGCCCCTCATTTACGAAAATCTTGAAGTTGCTAATCGGGTTATCACACTCCCCGACGACCTCAATATATTATTCAACCACAACGACCCGGAGCGTGCTAAGCGCGAAAATTTCGCCTACTACGTCGACAACTACTCACACCTCGAAAACACATCCCTCCTTGCCGACGCTATCTCAAAATAATCAATAATATTTTAACAGATACGATTTTCACCATTATAATTTATGTCAACCTCTGCACCAATATCTCCACTTCCCGAAGCCGGCGACATCAAAGTTGCCATTGTAAAAGCTCTTTGGAACGGACACATCACAGGCGCTCTTACCGATAGCGCTGTTGCCACTTTTAAAGCTCAAGGTATCGACAACGAAAACATCGACATATTCGACGTGCCGGGAGCGGTAGAATTGACTTTCGCGGCTTCACAACTAATCGAAACTTCGATGTACGATGCTATTATCGTATTCGGTTGCGTAGTCCGTGGCGGAACTCCTCATTTCGACTATGTTTGCCAATCTGTCACTCAAGGTATCACTGCCCTCAACGCCGACTGCGACACCCCGGTTATCTTCGGAGTTCTAACCGTCGACACCGAGCAAGACGCGCTCGACCGTTGCGGTGGTCCGATGGGCGACAAAGGCGCCGAAGCCGCTGAAGCCGCTATACGCATGTATGATTTCGTGCAACGTGTGCGCGACATGGAATAATACGCACAAAACGCAATATTTCAGTATAATAACCTTGTTTATTATTCCTACACATTACTTTTGATTGTAATATTTTTTCTTTAAATAGAAAGAAAATAGAAAATAATACTTATCTTTGCTCTCGCAAAAGAGACATTGCGATGTCTCAATAGGGCGAATACCAGAGTGGCCAAATGGGGCAGACTGTAAATCTGCTGGTTTATACCTTCGGTGGTTCGAATCCATCTTCGCCCACTACTCTTACTTAATCATTCAACGTCATTGCCATGATGGCAATGACGTTTTTTATTCTCCAACTACACTTTTTACTCCTTATCTATTGTTTTTCATAATTTTTCAGTCTATATTTGTGTTTATAGCCCGACTGATTTTCATTCAAATAATATCCACCCAAGAGAATATATCATGAAAACCGGTTTTATCTTTAGTCTGTTCCTATGTATCCCGATACTATCATTCGCGATACCCGACGATACCTCAAATATCGTTATTGAGGATATGGTCCAACACATCCAACTTATCCCCGACAAATCGAAAACAGGACTAAAAGAGATAAGGCACTCCATTCAATATACTTTTAGAGCCAACTACAAAGCCGGGAGTGCTCTCGCTTCTGCTTATTATGACGATAATATCAAAATCGACAAAGCTTCAGGAGGAAGCGTCAGCTATAAA
>JAFXHY010000151.1 GCA_017536215.1 Muribaculaceae bacterium
CCATTACACCTGATAGCGCAGATTCAATGGGATAAGGCACAAGAATACTCTTGTCGTATTCAAAAGTTGCGTTATATGCTTCTTCAGGAACACCTTTGCGAAGTTCCCAAATGCCGTTGAGATTGAGCCATCCTTCTTCACTCACCATTTGCGGACGAGGATATTCAGGTAACGGACAATTTGTGTCAATCTGTGATGCCCAAGGGGTCATCATCGGCGCTTCTTTCATCTGCCATTCCGCGACGGCCGATGCTGTCGTTGCCATTAGCATGACAGACAGTAATACGCTAGCAATTCGTTTCTTACTCATGTTTTACAGTATTTTTCAATTGGTTATTATATTCATGTTTTTATTTGTCGTCGATATCCGAGAAATCTTCTGTGTAGTCAATGTCAATGTCTCCGAATGTTGAGATGCCGATGTCTATCATCTGTCCTCCCGAACTCTGTTTGCCACGTATTGCTATCAGGTTCCATTCTCCGGGACGTATCGCGGCCTTACCCTCATCGGAGATGTCGACAGGCACATGACGGGTAGTGTATCCTCCGCGCGATGCGGCTCGCACACCGTTGATGTATATCTCTATATCCTCGTCGTGAAAGGCCATAAATCGAAGTGTCGCTATTGCTTCGGGGCTGAGGTCGTTGATTTTGAACCAGCGGCGCATTACGATATTGTTTGTGTTCCAATCGGTACCTACAAGATGTTGTGATGATCCTAAGTTGGCTCCGAAACCGGCTTCTCCTATTGGCCATGTTGTGTCGTCGAAATCTGTAGCATACCAGTTGTCGGCTATATCCTTACCCATGTTGTAGCGCCATTTGTAGCGGTGGTTCTCGCTTGTCGATATCACAGGAGTCATCTTAGCTCCCTTGCGTGGCATCTCAAGCAATTCCTCTACTTTGGCGCGTATCTTGGCCGGATTGTCGGTCTTGAGTACCTTGCGGTCATAGGTCAGAAGGCCGTTCTTCTCTATTTCGACATCTGATATCTGCGTGTACACGCCGGCATTGACACCGATATAATATAAATCTTTAAGCTCGTCGAGCAAATTGTTGAAATAGTCGGTGAAATCCTCTTTGCTGTCAACCGCGGTGTATTCAAATTCACCACCGGGCCAGATGTGATCAGGCACCTTGAGCGTGATACCCCCATACTCTCCACACACTGCTGCGCGCTTAGCATGGCTCGGTGCAGATGGATGCGGATAGCTGTGGTTGTCTATAATATCGCCTGCATCATGGTCAACCCAACCACTCGCATTACTTATAAGCGACGTACGGCAATGCTCCGGATTCGACAATCGGTTGACGTTACGTTCCATCAACTCTACCATTTGCGGTGTGTCAAACTGGCCGCAACCTTCGTTGAATATTACCCATTGTACTATCGATGGATGATTCTTGATTGCCTTGACTATCCTTACGGCCTCATCCTTGAAATTACTTTTAGAAAGCTCCTCGTATCCCTGAGGTATACTACCGGCAGGAAGATCCTGCCATACGAGCAAACCTTCGCGGTCGCATAGATAATACCAACGGTCGGGCTCTACCTTGATATGCTTTCTCACCATGTTGAACCCCAAGGCTTTCATTGTCTTAATGTCATACTCCATGGCATCCTCTGCCGGAGGGGTGTGTAACCCATCGGGCCAAAAACCTTGGTCAAGAGGTCCCAACTGGAATATCTGATTGCCGTTGAGGAATATACGAGGATAACCGTCCACCTTTTTGACCTCGATGCTGCGCATGCCGAAGTACGATGACACCTCGTCTCTCTTCTTTCCGTTTTTCTTCAGCGTGATATCAAGATCGTAAAGATATGGATTATTTGGACTCCAAGCTTGAACGTTTGGGATTGTGATGTGCAATATCTCTCCGACGCTACCGGTGAGCTTGGCTACCTCTTTCCCCTTGCGGTCCTTCACTTTGACATTGACGGTGCCGGTGCCGTCGCATGAAGTGACATTGAGGTTGAGTTGGCTTTTTGATAGCACCGGCTCCATTTCAATTGAGCTAATATATGTTTCGGGAACAACTTCGAGCCATACGGTCTGCCATATGCCACTTGAACATGTGTAAACGCATCCTTGGGGATTTTTCGATTGCTTGCCTATCATCTGACCTTGCACTCCGGTATTGTCGTAGATATATACCGCGAGTTCCTGCTCCTCTGATTCCTGTCTCAGTGCCTCGGTAATATCTAAAGTGAAAGGATCGTATCCACCCGTGTGACTTCCGACCTCATTGCCGTTGACAAAAATTTTCGATTCCCAATCTACGGCTCCGAAATGAAGTAACAAACGTTTTCCATTCATCTTTTTCGGAGCGTTGAACATGCGACGATACCAGTAGCACTGCTCGTCGCTCTTCTCCATCACACCGGACAGTGCCGACTCGATGGGGTAGGGCACAAGAATGGTTTTGTCGTAGTCGAAAGATGCGTCGTACTCCTCCCCGGGAATCCCCTTGCGCAATTCCCAGAGACCATTAAGATTGATCCAGCCGTAGTTGCGCACCATCTGTGGACGCGGATACTCAGGCAGAGGACACTTAGTGTCTATTCCCTCAGCCCATGGCGTCATTAGCGGTGCTTCTTTCATCTGCCATTCGGATGCTGCGGCTGAGATGTTTGCTGCGAGCATTGAAGCAAGAAGAAATGCGCATACTGTTAGTTTCGTTTTCATCACATCTTAATTGTGGCTTAATATTATTCAGAATTATTATCGTTGTAGACTTATTGACTTATGGCATTAATGCACAGGAGTGATAATGATAGATTTAATGTCAAATCGGCCATTGTCGCAACGTAAATCAAGATATTCAACATCAGCATTGATGGTTACGCCATTCACGGTAATATTTGTAAATTTCTCGGATACTCCGTCAATAGTTATTTCTCCGGTTATACTTGTTCCGTTTGCGCTAAGATGGAATTTTGTATCGGGCACTTTGGCTGCGACTATGAACGTGATGTCATATTTGCCGGTTTCTTTAGCATTAACGCTGTATCGCATCCATTCTTTGCGACCTACGTTTTTGATATATTCTTCATTCCCCGATTTGCCAACTTCCGGTGCTTCGATATTGAACTTGTGGTAAGCATAATGCTCGCCACCATTGTTGAAGTCTGTTGCGTTGATTTTCAGTGTTTTGTCTGCAGAAAGCATCATGGGAGCTTCGCCTCGTGGTGTTCCCCAATTGCGCACAACGCGAATAGTGCCGTCGGCATTGTATTCCAAGGGGTCGATGCAAACAGAGCGGAGTTCGTCGCGTCCCGATGGATTGTTGACATGATAAAGGGCATACCATTTTCCTTTGTATTCCACAATTGAGCCATGGCTGGTCCAACATCCGGTGGGGTAGAGGTATACTCCCATATCTTTCCATGGACCGAGAGGAGAGTCCGACATGGCATATCGCAACTGATTGCCGTCGGTGCCATGGTTGTCGCTATGTGAGAGGTAATATTTACCGTTGTATTTGTGAACCCAAGTGCCTTCGTGGAAGTCTACAAGTCCATGCATGGGTTGCATTTCGCCGTCAAGGCGTGTCCAGTCATCGCTACGCAATTTGCCTCCTGCACATTGTCCTCCACCTCCGTTGTAGATATATGCTTGACCGTCGTCATCTACAAATACAGTTGGGTCGATGAGTGAAGGAGCACCCTCTACATAGCCTGCCATATGGAAATCGCCATCGGGACGGTCGCTGACTGCAATGCCAACGCGCCATTCATGTCCTCCCCAAGGTAACGCTTCTTTCACGTGGGGGAAATAGAAGTAATATTTCCCATTTTTAGGATTGTAGGCGCAATCAGGAGCCCACATCCAGCCTTCGATGCCCCATCCCGATTGGTGCATCACATCGTAGGATGATAGGATTTCGCCATGGTCGGTCCAATTGACAAGGTCGTCGGTTGAGAAAACGTGGTAGCGGTCCATGCGGTCGCATCCTTGCGGTGGTTCGAGGTCGTGGCTTGCGTAGACATAAAGGCGTCCGTCTTTCCAAACGTGGCCTGATGCGTCGGCTGTGTACATGCGTCCGATACTGTCGGTACCATACATTGGAGATGGAAATTCCACAAAAAGCGGATTGTGCATCTCGCGAGTCATCGGGTACTTAAACTCGCTCTCAGCTGTGGCACTCATTGCCATTGCAGTGCATGCTATTGACAGAATTAGTTTTTTCATGTTGGTATATAGGTAATAGTAGTTTTTCAATTTGTAAAATTATTAAAAACCAACCATACCTTTAATCAGTACTATACAAATTTATAGCACATTTGTCGCATGAAATGCGTTACCAATCCATTAGCATTGCTTTTTAGTAGTGTGGTGCATCAATAATCGATTTTGTGTGGGTTAAATCAAATTTATGCCGGGATATATGCCGGAACGTTACTCTATGATAATATAAAATGGAAAGGCAGAACTCTTCGTGAAGAATTCTGCCTTTCGTTTATCTTTTGCTAATAAATCATATATTTGCTATGAATGTTTTAATTCATAGCAAATATATGATTTATCGGCATATTATTTTACGATAACTTTGAATGCAGTTACGCCTTCAGCGTTAGTAGCGCGGAGGAGGTAGAAACCGCGAGCCATTTCGATTGATGCTTCACCGTTAACTGCAACTGAAGTCATGTGTTGACCGTTGAGTGAGAATACGTCTACTGTAGTGGGGATTTCAGCGTTTACGATTACTTCACCTTCTGCAGTAAATACATTCACGTTGTTAGCTTTGTCGTTAACGATTGATTCAACACCTGCAGGTTCTACAGTGTCCATGTAGATGTCAAATACGTTAGCACCTGCATCTGCTTTGTAAGTATTGTTGTATACCATGAAGAGGGCGTGTTTGCCTGATACCGGAGTAACGATTGTGCCGGCAGTTTTCTTGCGAACACTCCATGCACCTGTACCTTGCATGCGTACTACACAGATGGGTTCGTGGTCAGCAAGAATGTCGCTGAGGTTTTGGTCGAAATCTTCAGGAGTGTACATGAAGTCGGGGTCAAGGTCGATGTAGAATGAGAAGTTAGACTTTTCAACCGGACCTGCATATGCGGGTTCACAAGCATGGTTAACGATGATACGTTTGTAAGAACCGTCACCGAAGTCAACGCCATCACCATTTTCGTCATAGAATTCAATTACTGTACCATTTTTGGTGTAACCAATGTTACCTGCTGATTCATACTGACCTTTACACCATACTGTGTAAGCCCAAGGATTACCCATACCTTCGGGGCAGTTTTCAAATGTCATGTGGAAAGCATCAGCTGCGGGTTCTACGTCTTCAATTTGAACACCACATTCTGATGCGATAGGCCATACAGCTTGTTTTACAAACTCTACATAGCGAAGATTTATTGAACCGCCAAGCCATTTGCAAATCACGCGGTGTGTACCGTTAATTGCTTTAAGATCTTTAGCAAGATTGATGTGAACTTTGCCTTCAAGGTTGCGACCTGCCCATACTTTAGCAATCATGTTACCTTCTTCTACTGCGTCAAGGTATACTTCGATGTAGTCAGATAGATTTTCTCCCCAGTGAGTGAGGTTAAGAACGATTTGTTTGTAATCACCATTGCCGAAGTCTACATTGCCGTAGTCAGCCATGAAACCATTGTTAGTCCAACCCCATGATTCGCCGTCAAGACGTGCATCGGGGAATTCTTCGGGATTCAGAGCTACTGATTCTGCCGACATGATGCGGATTGAAACGTTTCCATAACCTTCATATTGGTCGGGAGCGAGAAGTGCAATCATATCGTCGTAGCTGGGTGTGCCATCATCATTGAGGTTGCGTACGAAGTCAGCCTCAGTTAGTTCTTGTTCGTAGAAGTTGATTGAACGGATGTTACCTGCGCCACCGATAAATGTCAAATATACATTCTGCTTTCCGGTTGGTTTAGTATATGAAATACCTTCCATAGCGGGACCATTTGCCCATGATTCAGATGAGGTGTTGCATGCAAAGTTTGCTGCATAGGTTACGAAATTGTCATAACCACCTGTTTCGTTAAGACCCATTTGGGTAAAAGGTACTGATTCTTCATAAGAGGGACCTGCATGAAGGATTGCCCAACCGTCGCAGAACCAACCATTGGCGAGCTCGATAGACGATGCTTTGAATTTGTTGCCATCGGTACCAAAGTCAACTTCACCGAGTTCTACCTTGGTGTCTTCGCCTGTCCAACCGATGAAACCACTTACGAGGTTGAAATCGGCACCGCAGTCAAATATTTTCACGTCGGGGTTGTTGTGATTAGTGGCAATTGAATAAGAAATCGTCGGGATATTCAATTGCGCTGACGCTGTGTTAGCACCTAACATCATTAGGCCTGCAAGACTTGCAGTTAATAAAGTAAACTTTTTCATAAAAATTATAGATTGGTTAACGTTAAGTTTCGCGGTTAGTTGTATTGATGCAAATTTATATTATCGAAAAATGATAGAAAATCTCGTTGCGCTCAAAAAATGTAACTATCGGCGCAATTTTGATAGCACCCTTATCTTGCCGTATAGATTTATATATAGATTGGTTGTAATGCTATTGTTCTATATATTAGCAATATAACAATGAGAGATGCTATTTTTTTATAGCCTTTGATTTGAATGAGCAACTTCCCGACACTAATCCCGGAGAGCTGACAGTGACAGTGATTTTGCCGGGAGTGAATGTGGTGCGTCCAACTATGCGCATTAATCCTCCTTCGGCTTGCAACTCGGTGTCGCCCGGTGAGTGGTAACTGAGATCCTTGTCGGGTGTGACATAGAAATTATATGACCCCTTAAATGTACCTTCCCCTTCAACAGAGAATGTCAGCATATTGTCAGCTCGTGGACAGGTATTGCCTTCCCGGTCAACAATCGTAGCTGTGATAACAAAAGCATCCGAGCCGTTGGCAAGGAGAGGGAAGTCTGTCCCGTCGGGTTTGCTCGGCGCGATATAGCGCTCCACTTTGATAGCATATGGCTCGCCTGCTGATTGCACGCTTTCGCTGCACACTTCGCGCCCATCGGCATCAAGTCCGATTGCTTCAAGTTTGCCCGGTTCCCATTCTATACCCTCCCAAGA
>JAFXHY010000023.1 GCA_017536215.1 Muribaculaceae bacterium
ATCCCCTTCAATGAGGCATATTGCACGTTTATTCTTAATGTAGCGCCCAATACCGATGGCTTAATTGATGACAACGCAATGGCTGCCCTATCAAAGATTGGCGAATTGTGGAAACCACGTGAAGGGAAGGATAAAGTGCTCACCACAAGCGGACGCCCCATCACAGCAGAAAATATCGCGAAACGTCGCCCGGCAGAATCATCATGGAGCGACGACGGCTCTATCATGGACTATGCCAACGACGATAATTTCGGCTCGGCATGGATTTCCAACCGTTGCGTTAAAGAGCCTTGGTACATGGTGAAACTTGACCGCTCGACTCCGATTAATACTATCACTCTGACTGACCACAATCATAGTTTTGACAGCTATAGAATTTACTATGATGCCGATGGCGAATGGGTTGAAATTCCCGTTACTCCTCAAGATGGCAAAGTTAAAGTCCACAGTTTCGACACAGTAAATGCAGCTGCAGTAAAGGTAACATTCCACCCGACAACTGAAAAGATGACACTCCACGAAATCGGTGTCTACAATCAACGATAATCAATCCACACGAATGACAAAAGAATAAATGCCTAATAGGTGGCAACATTCATAATACAGAAACACCCCGAACTTTCAATTCGGGGTGTTTCTGTATTTATATTGTTAGTATTGATTAGAAATCAATTGTAAGGCGTACGTTGAATTGGCGTCGTGTCAAATAGTTGGGCACGGCATATTGAATATTATTAACGTCGGTCACCCAATAGTAGGAGCTGACATTGGAGATGTCGAGGAGGTTGAATACGTCAACTCCAAGCCACACTGATTTAAAGTATTTATGTAATGACGAACGATTAGAGCCGGCTTCATTAATAGGCGATAGCAATGCATAGGACAATCCAACATCGACGCGCTTATAGGCCGGTGCACGGAAATAGCCTTGGTCGCGAGTGGTGTGAGGCGCAGTAGTTGGGAGTCCGTCGGAGAAGATGCCTCGCAATGAGAATTTCAATTTTGGCACTTTCGGGAAATAATCAGTGAAGAAAAGTGCGAAAGAATATCGTTGGTCGGTTGGGCGTGGCACGTTCTTTCCATTGAGATTCTCATTTGTTTTCATCAAAGAGAAACTAATCCACGAGTCGGTGCCGGGGACGAATTGACCGAAAAGTTTGAGGTCGAGTCCGGCAGTATATCCCGACGTTTCATTTTTACCGGAATATACGATTTTCAAGTTGTCGACTTCGTAGGGGATGAGATTGCCCAAATTCTTATAGTATAGTTCGCCCGACAATTTAAATGGGCGATTGAATGCGCGGAAAGTGTAATCGGAACCGAAGATAAGATGGATTGAGCGCTGTGATTTTATATCTTTGTTGAGCGAGATAATAGTGTTGCCTTGACCATCGTCGGATGGCATACGATATTCTTTATAGAATGGAGATTGATAATATAAACCGGCGGCAACACGCATTGTCCAATTGTTGTTACGTTCGGGGACAAAAGCTACGGAAGCTCGCGGGCTTACCAAAAATTCTTTATTGAAATCCCAATAGCTAAATCTTAATCCGCCGTTAATTGCAAAGTATCCCGATGATGTGTTTACACGATAGGAGTCTTGCACATAAAATGAGAGGCGATTAGATGATATATCTTGTCGCGACGACATATTATATATCATGTTGATAGCATCGGGGTTGGTAGGGATAGTAAACCCTGCAGAGTCGCGCAATTCCCATTCACGTGTTCGCTCATGGATTGTTTCATGTTTAAAATCGAGGCCATAAGAGAGGTTGTGGTGGGCGATTCCTGTGACACCTTTAACGCCGAATGACATAACCGACATTTTGAGGCGGTTGCGAGCATGCTCGTGGTAACGCCCGACACCGAGTTCGCCACCAATTGCATTGTCTTCGTTTCCGCCACCTGTAGTACCGGCTTGGTCGAGCCAATATTCTCCGGATATGTCGTAGCTTACAAGTTCATTGGTCAGATAGCCCGAGGCGAGCAACGACAATTTAGTGGCAGCCGAGGGGCGATAGGTCAAGTTTAATGCACCGAAATATGTTTCGAATCGGTCCTTTTCTTTGCCGTCGAAATAGACTTTGAATTGCTTGGCATCATGCGAGGTGCCGAAGTTGGTTTGACGGCTTGTGGGGGTGAAATTATAATTGTTTACCGCGATGTTGCCAAGGAATGAAAGTTGCCATTTGCTATTGATTTTCAACACCATGTTGGTTTGATAGTCAAGGAAGTTGGGGTCGTACTCCCCTTTTGTTTCCATAGAGCTAAGCAATGAGGAATTGCGTTTGTAGCGAAGTCCGTGCAACTGAGAGAAATGTTTTGAGTTTTGCCCGATAGTGAGG
Organism: Muribaculaceae bacterium; assembly: GCA_017536215.1. Classification (GTDB taxonomy): domain Bacteria; phylum Bacteroidota; class Bacteroidia; order Bacteroidales; family Muribaculaceae; genus JAGBWK01. Next base: position 2,352 of record JAFXHY010000023.1, read on the forward strand.
CTTCCGCCCATTAGGCTTGCCGATACCGAGCCTTCAAATGCTTCCGGCTCACGATATGTGATATCAAGGACTGACGACATTTTGTCGGAATATTCAGCGCCAAAACCACCCATTGAGAAGCCGATAGAGCCTACCATGTCGGGGTTGATAATACTCAATCCCTCCTGCTGTCCGGAGGAAATGAGCTGAGGGCGATACACCTCGGTGCCATTTATATATACCGAATTCTCGTCGAAAGTTCCACCTCTTACCGAATATTGCGACGACATTTCATTGCTGGAGTTGACACCGGCCAATGTGGTAAGCATAGCCTCAACACTGCCACCGGTAGCATCGGGGGATAATCTGACGTTGGAAGCGTCGATAGTCTGCATCTGCGAAGTCTGCTTCTTGATATCGGTGACTTCAATTTCACCAATTTCGTAGGAAGCGGGGTACATTTTGACATTTAGGGTGACATCGCCCGTGGCATCAATCAACTGTCGGTTGACCTCTTTGAAACCGATGCAAGTGAAAACGACTTTTATTGTGTCGCTTTGAGGCACTGACAAAGAATATGTGCCGTCGAGACCTGAAGTGGCACCTAAAGCGGTTCCGGCAATTCTCACTGTCACAAATTCGAGATCTTTGTCTTCGTTGTCAACAATTTTGCCATGGATTTTCACCTGCGCATAACCAATTAGTGCACAAGCAAAAAGGGCTGTAAAAATTATGCAGAATTTACGTAGATTCATTATATTGAAATGGATAAATTAAGGGCGCGGACAGGGGCTTGTCTGAACCAACTTATAAATAATCTAAAAAAATAACGAGAAATTTAGCTCAAAATTATATAATGATGCAATAAATTGAGTAATTTTGTTGATATGAAACAGCAAATAAAATTATCGATACCCCATCTTGCCGGCAACGAAAACAAATATGCGCAAGATGCTATAGAGTCAACGTGGATTACGCCACTTGGTCCATATGTCACCCGCTTTGAAGGGATG
>JAFXHY010000152.1 GCA_017536215.1 Muribaculaceae bacterium
AATTGGTTGTTAGGAGCCGCTGTAGCCATGACAGCGATTTCTTCAACAGCGGGAACATTTGTCGGTGATCGAACTGACTTCCGCGACGAGACAATCTATTTCGCCATGACGACTCGTTTCTATGATGGCGATCCCAAGAACAATGTGTGTACATGGGACAAGCAAGAACAACAAATCTCCGATAAAGACCCCGCATGGCGTGGCGACTTTGCCGGTCTAATCAAAAAGCTTGATTATATCAAAGCGCTTGGGTTTACCGCAATCTGGATTACCCCGGTAGTTCAAAATGCATCGGGTATCGACTATCACGGCTACCATGCGATGGACTTGTCAAAAGTGGACCTTCGCTATGAGAGCCGCACTGAATGGGGCTGTGAAGAAGATGTTGACTTCCAAACTCTAATCGACGCGGCACACGCGAAGGGTATGAAAATCGTGCTTGACGTGGTGTTGCAACATACAGGAAACTTCGGAGAGGTAAATCTTAATCCGCTCTTTACCCGTAATCAGAATATTCGCAATCAGGCCAACATAGAAGCATGTATGATGCCGGACAACGAACGCCTTGGTGGTGCAAGCTATTGGAAGCTTGATCCTAATACAGAGCAATATCCTGCACGCTTCAAGTATTTCAAAAATCCTCAATACGATACCAACAACTACTACCATCATTATGGTACCGGTTGGAACTGGGACTTACCTAACCGTTGGTGGGGTCAGATTGCAGGGGACTGTGTTGACCTCAATACAGAGAATGATGCAGTGGCAGAATATGTAGTGGATTGCTATGGAACCTTTATCGAAATGGGTGTTGACGCATTCCGTATCGATACATCAGGTCACATTGCTCCTCTTACATTCAACGAGCAGTTCATACCTCAATTTCATGAAATCGCCAACCGTCCGGAGGTGAAGGCAAAACGTTTGAACGGTATTGATTTCTATATGTTTGGAGAGGTGTGTCAGCGTTTCCAAGGTTCGGTAGTATATCGTGATCAGCCCAACCTTTCAAGTTACTTCTATACATGGAAATCTGATACTTCGCTTCACAATGAATACAATCAGACAAGTAGCCTTGATTGGTGGAAATCACAAAATCTACCTGAAGGACATGATAGTCCTGTAGGTCCTATGGCTGTGTGCGAAAGTGATACACAAGATAAAGCCCGCTCAAACAATGCTTGGATGCAGAATGGAGCATGGCACGAACCCGACTATTCACAGGCATCAGGATTTAATGTAATCGACTTCCCCGTACACTACAGTTTTAGCAGTGTAGGTAGCGTAATGGGTCTTTTCGGACAAGACAACTACTACAATGATGCTTCATTCAACGTAGTATATGTAGACTCACACGACTATAGCCCCGGTCCTAACGACGGAGTGCGTTTTAACGGTGGAACATCACAATGGGCAGAAAACCTCTCATGGATGTTTACATTCCGTGGTATCCCTTGTATCTATTACGGTTCGGAAGTAGAATTCATGGCCGGAGCTAAGATTGATGACGGTATGCAAACTAAGCTCAGCCAAACCGGTCGTGCATACTTCGGTCATTATCTCGAAGGAGATGTAACAGCAACCGACTTTGCACAATATACAGCTAATGGTCAAGTTGCACAAACTCTTAATGGTGACCTTGCACACCACATACAACAGTTGAACAAAATTCGCGCGGCAGTACCTGCACTTCGTAAAGGACAGTACACTTTCGATGGTTGCTCAGCAAACGGCGGATGGGCATTCAAACGTGCTTACAAAGACAGCTACGCACTTGTAGCAGTAAACGGTGGTGCAACATTCTCAAATGTGCCCGCGGGAACATATGTTGATATCGTAACAGGTCAATCATACACCGGTGGAGGTTCAATCACAGTAAGTGCGCCTTCAAATCAAGGTCAGCTCCGTGTGCTTGTAAAAGGATGGACCGGAGGTAAAGTGGTAGAAGACGGTAAGTTTATCTATTCTTCAAGCTCAGTGAGCAAGGGAGGAAAACCCACAGCAACCGACCCCGGAGCATCGTTCTTCTATACAAAAGCTGACGCAGTAGACGAAAGCGTAGGTATGACTTTCAGCCCCAATGGTGGAAGTTTCAAGACAGAAACACTCACAGTTACTGCAACTTTGACAGCCGGAGCAACTTCAGGTACATTCAAAGTAGGTAGCGGAGCACAGCAAACAATCGTAGCCGGAGAAACTAAGACTTTCACTATCGGCGCAGATATGGGTTATGATGACAAAGTAACCGTAAGCTGGACAGCAACAGGCAAAGAAGGAGATGCAAGCGGAACTGTTACATACAAGAAAGTAGACCCCAATGCAGTAATCACTATCTATTGTAAGGCTAATTCAGCTCCCAACTTGTATGCATGGAGTGGAACAACTAACGCAGCATTGAATGGAGCATGGCCCGGAACTGCAATGTCTCAAACAGCAGTAGTAGACGGACAAACATTCTATTTCACTGACTTCCCCGGCGAAGAAAGCATTAATATCATCTTCAATAACGGAAGCCAGCAGACTGCAGATATTGAAGGAATAACAGAAACCACATATTTTGAATATAATGGTTCGACCGGCTATACAGTTCTTGATATAAATCCCGGACCTTCAGCACCTGTAGTAACCGCTAACCCTGCAAGTGGTAAGACATTTACAGAAAGCATTACAGTGACGCTTACAGTTAACCCGGCAACAACAATCTACTACACAGTAGATGGCACAACTCCGTCGAAATCATCTTCAGTATACAGCAGCGCATTGACATTCACAGAAACTACAACATTGAAAACATATGTAGAAGATGAGAATGGAAGCAATGTTCAGACATTCAAATATACTAAGTCAAGCACAGATGTAGATCCCGATGCAGTTGTTATCGAAGGTGATTATAATATCGCTTACAGCGGTAGCCATACCCACGTACACTATTGGGGCGGCACATCGGCATCAACATGGCCCGGAGTTGCGTTTAAATCAGCAACAGGCTCAGATGGCAATACTTATAAAGTTGCAAAAGTGGCAGATGGAACAACCGGTATTGTATTCAACACAAATGGTAGCCCCCAAACAGGTGACCTCACCTACAGCGGTTCATTCGTTATGAACGATGGTGGAGCTACAAGCACTAAGGTGGTGTTCAATGGTTCATCGGATGATGATGACGACGATGATGATGTAGTAGTTACAACAAATAAATGGTATATTTACTTCGATGACTCAAGCTCAAATTGGGGTACAGTAAGTTGCTATGTATATGGTTCAAATGAATGTCATGAAATCACCGGTAGCTGGCCCGGCAAGGCAATGACCAAGAATGGCAACTACTATGAAATCGTGATTGAAACAAATGGAGCTCTCAATGAGTGTAATGTAATCTTCAACAATAATGGCGGCGGCAAACAGACCGGAGACAATGTTAAGATTCGCAACTATGGCGTATACAATGCACAAGGAGATACCGGAATGAGTGGAGTTACCGACATCATGTTTAACGAAGATGTTGAGCCTATTTACTTCAATCTTCAAGGTGTGCGTGTAGAAGCACCTTTGGCTCCCGGCATCTACATTGTTAAGAAAGGCAATAAAGTAAGCAAAACTATTATCCGATAAGGATTATAATTCCGAATAAGAAATGGGATCGTATCGAAAGATGCGGTCCCATTTTTTTTATGGATGTAAAATGTTTTTAAGAGAAGTATTAACCACGCTCGGCAGTGCGGTAGGCAGAAGGTGGCATGCCCATTATCTTAGAGAATAGACGAGAGAAATAGTAGGAATCGTCAAATCCGAGTTTTGCGGCAATCTGGTTGATGTTCATATCGGTGGAGTCGAGGAGATTGCATGCAGTCTGCATTTTAAGTAGATTGAAATAGGCGATAGGCGCGTGTCCGATAGCGCGTTTGAAAATGGTCGAGAAGTGCCCCGGAGTGTATCCTGCAAAACTTGCTAATTGCTCCAAAGAGATGTGCCTTTCGATATTTTCCTGCATGAACTTAATTGCAGACTTACAAGCGACATCATTGGGCGATGAAGAGGATGCGGAAGAGGCTGCCGCTAATCGGAATTGACGCACGTAGCGAAGCGACCCAAGGAAATAGTGAAAAAGAGAAAGCGCATAATGCAGATTCTCAATACTGAATCCGGCTTTAAGAGTAAAGAAAATCTCCTCAAAAAGAGCGATTCTGTCGGCGATACGTGAGTTGAGGGTGGTTGTTATTTGATGCGGAACGTTCAGTCCGTCGGCATATTGATGAGCTAAATTGCCGTTGAAATGTATCCAATATATGGTCCAAGGAGAAGCATCGTTTGACCCATATGCATGAGGGAGATTGGGGGGGAGGATAAAAAATTGACCGCTTGAGATTTCAAAGCGAGAGCCGGCTAAACGATACCACCCGCAACCTTCAACGCAATATATAAGAATGAATTGTCCCGGGGGAGAAGTGCGTTCGCGGAAATGGTGCCGAGCGTAAGGATAGTAACCGATGTCGGTAATATGGAGAGCGGCTCCAAGCGTGTCGTGCTCGAGCATATCTGTAATTATTTTCGGGATAACGATGGAGCGTTGTCCACGAAAGCCTTCTTTGATGCGAATCATGGCTCGTTGAGGTTTAGGTTTATTTGCATGCAAATATACGAACAAACGAGCGAAAACATGATTCTTATTTCAATGTTTTTACATTGAGTGGATGTATATTGGAGGATTTTCGTCAAAAAAAAGAAAAGATGTTTTTTGCCGGATAAAATAAGAAAAGGTTTAAAATTGTGGTTAAAAAAGGATGTTTATTGGTATAGATAAAAAAAAGTTGTAACTTTGCAGAAGTTGATTAAAATTGTCTCGTAGGCAGCGATGCCGAGACGTGATTAAACGAAATTACATACCATTTCTCAGTTATTAATAATTAAACAGTTTCACAAGTACGAAACTATGACACTCAGCTCGTTAACCGCCATTTCACCAATCGATGGCCGCTATCGCTCGAAAACCGAAGCCCTCGACAAATATTTTTCAGAATATGCCTTGATACGCTATCGTGTGCGTGTTGAGATAGAGTATTTTATCGCCCTATGCCGCTTGCCGTTGCCGGCGTTGTCGACAGTAGATAGTGCGCTTTATCCTCAACTTCGTGCTATTTATGAGAATTTCACGGAAGAAGATGCTCAGCGAATCAAAGACATAGAGTCGGTAACCAATCATGATGTAAAGGCAGTAGAATATTTTATAAAGGAACAGTTTGACCGTCTTGGTCTTGAATCATATAAAGAATTTATCCACTTCGGGTTGACATCTCAGGATATAAACAACACATCGGTACCAATGTCGATAAAGGAAGCAATCAACGATGTGTATCGCCCGATGTTGATGGAGCTAATCGAGAAATTAGATGAGCTTGCCGATGAATGGAGTGAAATCCCAATGTTGGCAAAGACCCACGGTCAGCCGGCATCACCTACGCGTTTAGGGAAGGAAATCCGTGTGTTCAGTTATCGCTTGCGTTGCCAGCTTGATGCGTTGGACAACGTTAAGATTAGTGGTAAATTCGGAGGCGCAACCGGCAACTTTAATGCTCATCTTGCGGCATATCCCGGAATTAATTGGCAGGCATTTGCAATCTCATTCTTGCGCGACAATTTAGGGATAGAGCGTGAGCAATTTACGACACAAATCTCGAATTACGACAATATGGCAGCGCTTTTTGATGCTATGCGTCGTATCAATACAATTATATTGGACCTTGACCGCGATATGTGGATGTATATCTCTATGGAATACTTCAAGCAGCGCATCAAGGCCGGAGAAGTAGGTTCGTCGGCGATGCCCCACAAGGTGAACCCCATCGACTTCGAAAATTCGGAGGGTAATCTTGGAATTGCCGATGCGGTATTGTCGCATTTGGCGTCAAAACTTCCGGTGTCACGTTTGCAACGTGACTTGACTGACTCAACCGTGTTGCGCAATGTCGGAGTGCCCATGGGTCATATGCTTATAGCATTGGCAAGCACACTTAAGGGGTTGAATAAGTTGATTCTTAATCGCGAAGCAATAGATAAGGATTTATCTGCGATGTGGAATGTCGTAGCTGAGGGTATTCAAACAATCTTGCGCCGCGAAGGATATCCCAAACCTTATGAAACGCTGAAGGAACTTACTCGAGTTAATTCGGTAGTGACAGAGGAAAGTATAGCTAAATTTATTGAAACCCTAAACGTCAGCGATGAAGTAAAAGCAGAGTTGCTAAGATTGTCGCCATCGACCTATGTAGGGTATTAATATTAAAGTAATCGAACATTTGGTTATTCTAAATTGTTGAATTTAAACTATATAATATAAAGTAAATTTAAAACAAACCCAAAATAAGAGAATAATAAAGAAAACTAATATC
>JAFXHY010000153.1 GCA_017536215.1 Muribaculaceae bacterium
GATGTACGCGTTTCGCATCCAACCACTATTGCCTTATCGGTCAAGAATCCGCGCGATTTTCGTCCAAACTCTTCAAATCCCTTACGAAGACGTCGAGAAATCGGTTCGGGCAATAATTTGTCGACACGCGCCGGATGTATGCCGGGAGCATAGGATGACGGGGGCAACGAAGTGGATGGCCGTGCTGCTACAAAGTCGGTCATTCGTTGTGCCGGCGCATTTTGCGTCATCCCACTTTCGTCGTAGAATGTTTTCTCTATCTCTTCCTGCAGTTCCATAATTTTCAATGTCCCCGCGTACTTTGTCACATCTTCCGGTAGTATCTCGACCACCATTCCGGAGTTTGCCCATCGAGTACCACGGGAGACAGGCGACATTCCGTTGACCGCCTGCTGATTGGGGCCGCTTGCCGAAGGAATTACAAACCCACCCGGACACATACAGAAGGAATATACCGCACGGTCGTCAACACGTGTCAACATTGAATATTCAGCTGCCGGAAGGTATTTGCCGCGTCCCTGAGGATTATGATATTGAATTGAATCAATAAGCTGTTGCGGATGTTCGAGGCGCACCCCTATCGCGATTCCTTTCGGTTCGATTGCAACTCCGCTTTCGAGCAACATTCTATATGTGTCGCGCGCTGAATGTCCGGTTGCAAGTATCACCGGGCCCATGTATGTCTCTCCATCCAACGTGCCGACACCTTCAACGCTCAGCAAATCACCACTTTTATTAAGCAAAATTGAAGTGACACGTGAAGAAAAATGAATCTCACCTCCACAGCGTTTGATTGTCTCGCGCATAGCCTTTATAACCACAGGAAGGCGATCTGTTCCAATATGTGGGTGAGCATCAACTAAAATGTCGGTCGAGGCTCCATGCTGACAAAATATCTGCAATATCTTTTCAATATTGCCACGTTTTTTTGAACGTGTGTAAAGTTTACCATCAGAGAAAGCTCCCGCTCCACCTTCACCGAAACAGTAATTTGAATCGGGGTCAACGATATCTTGTCGCGCTATTTGCGCCATATCTATTCGTCGGGAATCTACATCTTTGCCTCGTTCAAGCACAATTGGGCGCACTCCTAATTCTATCAATCGAAGGGCGGCAAACAAGCCCGCCGGACCTGCGCCTACTATCACTGCTTGAGGAGCTTTACTTACATCCTGATAGTCAACCGGATTGAGCAAAGGCGATTGCGGTGCATCTTCTCCGACATATACATCAATCGTTAGATTAATCATAACACGACGTTGGCGCGCATCAATCGACCGCTTTTTTACTACAATATCGCGAATTGCATTGGCATCGACATTTAGGATTGTCGACGCATGAACTTTCAGCAACGACGGGGTTGCTGCAGTACGTGGGTCGATTCGTAATTGCAAATTGTGTATCATGATTATATCTATTAGGATTGCGACGTTGCAGTAATTTTATGATTAAATCGACGCATCATAACGATTAGCGTAATGAATGCAACTATAAAAGCGAGCAAATCGGAAGCTGCCATGCTTGCCCACACACCATCTATGCCGAAAAATTCGGGTAAAATTAAGAGGAATGGAATAAGGAATATTAACTGTCGAGTAAGCGACAAGAATATTGATAGTTTTGGTTTGCCAATCGATTGAAAGAAGTTGGTAATGACAATTTGACCGCCTACAACAGGAAACGCGATAAACGAAATTCTAAAGCCGTCGCGAGCTATATCTATAAGTTCTGTATCAATAGTGAAAAGACTGCTAAGTGTGTCGGGGAAAAGTTCTGTAATACCCCATCCTACAATAGTGATACAAGCTCCAATAAACAATCCTTTTCTCAATGTTTGTTTGACACGTGTCCAATTGTTTGCCCCGAAATTATAGCCTAAAATAGGTTGCATGCCCTGAGCCACTCCAAATACTATCATAACAAAAAACATTGTTATACGGTTTATTATACCATAAGCTCCGACTGCAAGGTTACCATCTCCGACTGCGCTATTTAGCAACGCTTGATTAATGACGATAACCACAACGCAACCGCATACATTCATTAAAAATGGTGACATCCCAACGGAATAAATTCGTTTGACCACCGGCCATGACAGCCATTTTCGAGTTCTGTCGAAATGGACAAAAGAGTCTTTCGACAGAAAATGATGCAGTACCCACACAAAAGCGACAGATTGCCCACATATCGTTGCAAGAGCGGCACCGACAATACCCCATTCAAGAACAAAAATAAATATTGGACACAAAATAATATTTACGGCAACCGACATCAATGCCGACACCATTGCTTTCGTTGGATAACCTGTTGCTCGCATAAGATTGTTTAACCCTATGAATATATAGGAAATCGGAGCACCGGCAAGAATCACCTGCATAAATTCACGGGCATAGGGCAATGTTTCGGCTGTCGCTCCGAAGAACAACAATATTTCATCAAGAAAAATCAACGTCAACCCACCGAACAAAATCGAGTGAATTATACAGAGTGACAACACATTGTTTATCACCTCCGACGCGCGAGCACTATTTTTTTGCCCCA
>JAFXHY010000154.1 GCA_017536215.1 Muribaculaceae bacterium
GATAAGTTGCAACGAATCAAAAGCTTCTGCGGCATTTGCATATATACCGGCACCAATACCGGCGCCACGGGCTGCCCCTACCGAGCCATCCGTTTCATAAAGTTTGATTGTTGCGCCCGAAACTGAAGCAAGTGTATCGCGGAAAATTGGAGAAAGGAACATATTGGCATTACCGGCAGCAATACAATCGATTTTCATACCAATTTGTTTCATTATCTCCATTCCGTACATGAAAGAGAATACAATACCCTCTTGAGCGGCACGCATGATGTGTCGACGGTCGTGCACATTGAAGTTTACTCCATGAATTGAGCTTCCGATTTCTTTGTTTTGCAACACGCGCTCAGCACCATTCCCAAAAGGAAGTATTGTCACCCCTGCGCTTCCTACCGGCACTTGAGCCGCCAAGTCGTTCATTGCAGAGTAGCTACAATCGGAGGGCGCAACGTTTCTCTTAATCCAAGAGTTGAGAATACCGGTTCCGTTTATACATGTCATGACACCGATGCGTGTTGACTCTGCAGAGTGATTGACATGTGCAAAGTTGTTGACACGCGAAAGCGGGTCATAGTCAACAGTTCCATTAATACCATATACAACACCTGAAGTGCCGGCGGTAGAAGCGACTTGACCCGGTTCGAGAACGCCAAGAGAAAGCGCATTGTTGGGTTGGTCGCCGGCACGATATGTCACCGGAATCCCTTTTGCAAGTCCTAATTCAGCCGCAACTGCAGCTGTTACTGTCCCCTGATTGCCAAAGGTAGTCTTTACTTCGGGAAGGATATCGGGATTGTATCCATAATAGTCAAGAAGGAATTTTGCCGGAACATTTTCCTTAAAATCCCACAACATATATTCCGAAAGACCTTCCGGATTGGTGGATATTTCCCCGGTCAAGCGATATGCGATATAATCGCCGGGGAGCATCACTTTGTAAATCTTTTCGAATATTTCGGGTTCGTTCTGCTTTAGCCATTGCAATTTGGCGGCAGTGAAATTACCGGGAGAATTTAAGAGACGATTTAAGCAATTATCGGCTCCGATTTCAGCGAATGCCTTCTCTCCATAAGGTACACCACGCGAGTCGCACCAAATAATAGCATCTCTAAGAACATTGCCTGCACTATCAATAGCAACCAAACCGTGCATCTGATATGAAATACCGATTGCTCTAATATCGGAAGGTACAACTCTTGATTGAGATAGCACCGAAGATGTAACCTCTTTGAGATAACTCCACCAATCTTCGGGATTTTGCTCTGCCCACCCCGGACGAAGAGCTTTAATCGGAGCTTCTGATTTAGGATAAAAATCACCGGCAACAGTACGTCCGGTTGACACTTCAACCAATGAAGCTTTTACAGATGAAGACCCGATGTCATAGCCAAGTAGATACATGGTAATAGATGTATTTATTGTTAGATTTAATTATTTTTCTATAAAATTCGCAATCCAATGCCCACGAAAATTACAACAATTTTCAACACTTATAATGGTTCGCTTATGATTAGACACAAATGCGAATGTAGTAATAGCAAATTTAAAATGTTCCTCGATTTTTTTATGTAATATATTCTCCTTTTTATAGCTGATTTGGGAGGGCGATAGGACAAATGTGCTATTTTAAATGAAAAAATACAATAAATGATGCATCGACACAGTATTTCAAATACATATCAAATAGGACCGGATTATAATATCAAAAAACTTCGAGCTATCTCCCCAAAAATTTAGACATAGCCCGAAGAATTTACTTTTTATAAAAAGATTTAATATTCCGTGTTTTTGAAGAAGTCAATATCGACATATCCGGAGTCGGAAATATCGTTAAAAGAGAATACCCCGACACGGTCGCCACGATATGCGCCCCATTTTAGTTGATAGTCCGCACCAAAAAGAATATACTTCTTGCCGTCGAGGCTATAGGAATAGCGCGACACGCCATTACTGTCCCATTCCGACTTAAACCATATTTGCTTTTTAGTGATTTCCATGCCATAAATTGGTTTTGTATCAGCCGTTTTGAACTCGATATATTTTTTACCATCAATCATTCTAACCCCAAGATAACTATTATCCTGAGAGAAATGGCATATACCGGCAATCTGTCCGTTGGTCATCGCCGAGATATCGAGTTTAATTTCAGCCGAGCCGGCAAACTGAATCACACGATAGGCCAATGTGTTGCCGGCTTTCATTATATTCCCTGTTTCGACCGGACGGAAAGCCTTTAATCGAAGCCATCCTTTACGTTCGGTCAACGAGTAGAAATCTTCACGAGGCTGATAATTCCATTGAAAATGAGGTTTAATTTTTTTTCCTTTAAACTGCTCCGATGCGGTAAAGTCGGATTTGGATTTGGGAAGATTGGGCTTTTCAACCTTCCACTGCATGTGACCGATACCATTTTCGTCAACATTACCTATAACAGGCCATTCGTCAATCCAAGTCACAGGGAGTAGAGTGCCCAAACGTCCACCCCAATCACCACGCCCGTGATGAGTAAAGAAATACCATTTTCCGGGTTCACCTTCGATAATTCCACCTTGATTGGGTTCATGAAGGTCGTAGTCGGCATAGTTGAGTTGACGCTCTTGTGCAGCACTAAATCCTTCGCTCATATCGCGAGTGCGGCGCGCCATAACATAGCGACCTTCTCCATCAATGTGCTGACTGAAAACGAGATAATACCAATCACCCACTTTAATAAGTTTGTTGGCTTCTCTCCAATCTCCCTCATTTACGAGCATAGCTTTATCCTTTTCGATACTCTTACCATCTGTTGCCATCGGCCACAAGTAGGTCTTATAGTTATCGGCAAATCGAGTACCAACGAACCAAGCTCTGCCTTCATCATCCCAAATCGCGGAACAATCGTCCCATCCCGGACCTTCAAGCAAGCATGTCAGAGGTTCCCAAGGGCCTTCGATAGATGGAGCGGATGTAGTAAAAAAGCCCTCATCGGGGGTCCCGAAAAACACATAAAATCTGCCATTATGGTACCTCAAAGAACCTGCCCAAACGCCACGCGCATAACGGTCCATAACGTCCCAGTTGAGCGCCGGTCCGATTTGAGTTAGGTCTACAATATTTGTTATTATTTCCCAGTTGACAAGGTCGGTAGAACGAATAAGCGTAACACCCGGAGAAAGTTGGAATGTAGATGTCATTGCATAATATGTGTCACCCACCTTTATACAGTCGATATCACTATAATCAGTTGGAAGGATAGGATTAAGATATGTTCCATCCTTTTGGTCACCCCACGTGGTCCATTTCCCCCACTCTTGATTGAAGTTGGCGACATCGTCACTGCCGGCTGCAACTCCAACCGGCGACATCGCCAAGAAAAGAGAACATAACGCTGTCTTTACAATGTTTTTTCTGCTGATAATCGTGTTAGTCATGTTTGGCAAAATTGTATATTAAAACTATAAATTGCAAATAGCGATACCTATATGGCATATCACTATATCAATTAACTACAAAACTAATGCGATTATCACTACTTTTATAGAAAGATTTCTCCGATAATTAGTCAATTTGGGGCAAGATGTAGAAATATTATATATAATATCAAATCTATATTGACAAATTTAAATCACTCCTTACCAACTAAGCACTACAGATGCGTTTTCAAGTTGTGCGCCGGCAATAGGCGGTTTGATTTTCGCCACCTTTACTGTTCC
>JAFXHY010000155.1 GCA_017536215.1 Muribaculaceae bacterium
ACATAACGCACCATGCACAAACGCCTCAATCGGGACATCTACCGCCGCTGATATTTCTCGAATAGTGCTTAAATCAGTCTCTCTTGCGATTACTATTTGCGACATTCCAACATCTTGCAGCCATCGAGCTTTTTCTGCATCGCGAGTGTCACATTGGGTGCTGGCATGCAACTGAATTGGGGGGCGGTTTAGCTCTAATATCCCCATATCTTGCACTATAAGCGCATTTACCCCCGCAGCATATAAATCCCAAAGCATCTTTTCGACATCAGCGAGTTCATTGTCATAGATAATTGTATTGACAGTGACGTAGATTTTGACTCCGAATGGTGTAGCAAATCTTACAAGCTCTTTTATATAATCAATTGTGTTACCGGCTTTGGCTCGCGCACCATGACTTGTTGCCCCGATATAAACGGCATCGGCTCCATGCAAGATTGCTTCACGCGCTATTGCTATAGAGCGCGCAGGTGCAAGTAATTCCAAAGGACGGGGTATTGATTTCATGCTACTATATAGATAGTGGTACTACTTATTTTATTAAAGCAAGTTCGGAGAGATTAAATGGCGTCTGCTGATATACATAATAGTTCAACCAGTTGGAAAACAATAGGTTGGCATGACTTCTCCATCTCACTTCGGGCTTGTTATCCGGATTATCATTGGGATAATAATTACAGGGGATTTTGGGATTTATCCCTTTGTCCAAGTCGCGATGATATTCATAATCAAGAGTCATAGGGGAGTACTCTGAATGTCCGGTAATGAAAAATTCTCGCCCTTCTTTCCCCATTACAATGTAGACTCCGCTTTCCTCGCTATCTGATAATATCTCCAAACCTTCATTTCGTTTGATTTCTTCTGGGTCAATTGTTGCATAACGGCTATGCGGCACGTAGAACACATCATCAAAACCGCGCAATAAAGGATTAAGAGGGTCAAGGCTTCGATGTTTGAACACACCGGATATTTTTTCTTTTAGCAACATTTTATCAATGCCGTAAAAATGATATAGTCCGGCCAATGCTGCCCAACAAATGTATAATGTTGATGTCGCATGTGTGCGTGCCCAATCAAAGATTTCGGTCAAGCGAGTCCAATAGTCAACATCTTCATATTTTAGTTTCTCTACAGGAGCTCCGGTCACGATAAAACCGTCATAATAATTATGCTCAATTTCATCAAATGTTTTATAGAATGCCGCTATATGCTCTTCAGGAGTATTGCGTGAGTCATGAACTCCGGTGTCAACAAGGTCAAGCTCAATTTGTAATGGTGTATTCGACAACAGACGCAACAAATCGGTTTCTGCCATAATTTTTAGTGGCATAAGATTTAATACGGCTATACGAAGTGGACGAATATCTTGCGTCGATGCGCGATTTTCGCCCATGATAAATATGTTTTCTTTCTTCAACTGCTCCACTGCTGGGAGTGTCTCGTCTACTTTTACCGGCATTAATATATCTTTAATGTTATATTTTATTGCTTATCGACAGCCTTTATTCTGTCGAGCATTGCATATGCTTCCTCTCTTCCTGCATTAATTAGTGCAGGTACATGTGCATCACTATTGACTACAATTTTTACTCCGGATTGTATCAAGCGACACCATTTTTCTACATGGGGATACATTTTTTGGTGCTGTTGCCATGCTTTGGTGTTGATTTCTACAACAACTCCGGAGTCTATTACTCGGTCGATCAAATCATTTAGCAATGACTGATACCACGATTCCGATTCTATTCCCGGCTGATAATATCCGGCATTGCATCCTATTTTGTCAAGATGACCAATGATTTCAAATCCCCCGGCTTCAACCATTTTACACGATTGTTGGTAGAATGTTTCAACTACATATCTTATGTCATTATTAAAATATTTGACCATCTTTTTTTTGAACCCCTCGAAATTTCCATCGATATCAATATATTCCCCTTCTTGATTTGGAATAAAATGTACTGAGCCGATGGCATAATCAAGGTTTAATCGCGAAAAATATTTATGCGAAGGACCCCATTCTTCTCCAAGATAATCAATCTCCATCGAACGATAGAACTTCACTCTATCCCCATATTGGTCGCAAATACGATTGAATTCTTCATCATAAACTGCAACTTTTTCTCGCGTCATATTGCATGGCGACATGATTGGAATCGGGGAGTGTGGCGAAAATCCATAGTGCGTAAAGCCGGATTCTACAACCTTGCGAGCAAATGCTTCCATAGTTGCACGTCCATCGCAAAATTCTGTATGTGAATGTAGTGTATATTTGCGACTATCACCTATGTCGACAAGTATATCTTTTATCATTTCACATTGCCTCCTGTCTCGGCTCTTATAATGTCGTTTGCCACTCGTTTTAATTGTTGTTCCGCTTTCTCTACATCTTTTTCAAGAGAAAGGATATCGTCTCCGACACTGGAGTTCCCTTGACTATAAGAAATTCTCATCTGCGACAACTGCGCTTTAGCCTCTTCGGTTGATTTTTTCAAACTGATGTAGTGCTCCATTAATTCCGCAGCTCGTGGCGATGTGAATTGTGAATATCGTGTTAACACTTTCCCATCCGGCATTGAAAATTCAAATAGACGCACGCGTATTTTCTCCTTTTCTTTCAAATTCTCGAGCGTTTTGTACACTTTACTGAAATCGGCATTTTCTGGCCATGTATCACGTATTGAACGCAGACTCGCTCTTTGTGCCAATGTCGGGTCGTCAAAGGATACATTAACTCGGCTTTGCGACGAGAGGAAGTAATAGATAGTCACTTTATCTCCAAGGCGATTTCTATCCGATGCCCAAAATCCCACTCCTGTCGATTCATCGATAGCCAGCATATAGTCATCGTAAGGAGAGTTGTAGGGCATACCGATATTTTGTGCTTGAAGAAATTCTGTCCCATTGTTGCGAGATACAAATATGTCAAGTCCACCCAACGATTGCTCGTTATCCGATGCAAAATATAGTGTCACACCGTCTGGCATCAAAAATGGATAGTTCGCATCATATCCTTCTCCTAAATGATCTCCGACATTTAATGGAGATTCCCAACTATTATCTACTAATCGATTGATTGCTCGTAGAGTAAATATGTTTTCGTTATTTTGAGCTCCCCATATCATTTCGCGACCATCTTCGGTGCAATATACTACTGTGGGATTTGAATATTCAATCCCTTCCGGTAATATCTCCGGATAATTAAGTGTTCCCGACTCTGCCGATAATTTGTAGGCATCGAGAAATACTTCTTTATCAATATTTATAGAGTCAAAAACTACTATTTGTTCTACACGTTCGAGCATCGAGCGAGTTCTTGTCAATTGAGATGACATTTCAGCGGAATTGTCAGTCAGTTTCTTACGCTTATTCTTAGTTATATATGCCTTATAGTCATCGATATGCTTTTGGGCATCATCAACACGATATTCGCGTGTTGCTATTTCTGCAAGTGCAAGCAACGCATCATTCATTCCTTTTTGATTAGCTAAATAAAATGCCGCTATAGCACTGGAATCATTGTTTTGTGCAACATAGCATTTACCTTTTAAAAAATCTATTTGAGCATTTTTGGGCTGAGCTTTCGATGCTGAGTCAAGGGCATTAGCTGCTTCTTCAAGTAACCCTTGGCGTATCATTAGCTCGATTTCGCTAATTGATATACCGGTTGGTTCACTTTTCTTTGGCGCACTTTCAACCGACATGCTTATTATTGTAGCTAAAATTATCGATGTGAGATATTTTGTATATGACTTCATTGACCGGCTATTCTTTGATAAATTTATTAAGGTGTAGATTTAACTCATAACCACAACTCTTGCAACTCATTTAGTATTCTTTCTTTTAGAAATTATATCCCAACATGATACTGAGATTATTTCTACGAAATGAATCATTATATCCAAAAAGATTAAAATCGCGGGCTTTAGTTAGTCCGATGCCTCCGGATATTGATGCATAGTATCTTCCGTGACTTAGTCCTACTCCAATTCCCCATTGCAAATCTATATGGTTGAAGCCGTGATCCCCGAATATGGAATATGAGTCTTTTCCAATATGTTCCGTTGCCTTTAGACTTAGGTTAATTTGTGGCCCGGTAAATACTGTGAATTGCATGTTGTCAGTAAAATCAAAATGGTAGCCTACCGACAATGGTACTCGGAAACCGAAATTACGTACCGACCCATCTATCGTATCACCATTTGCGGCTTCGGGAATATCTTCATCTATTGTATTATAAAATATCGAGAGACCAGGTTCAAAATACAAATTCATATATAATGGAATATTATATATTGCGCCAAAACTAAATCCTGCTCCATTGGAATATTCTTCATTCCCTCCGGCGGCTGATGTTATATCAAGAGATATTCGTGCTCCAAAATATGCGCGATTTTCTGGATTATATAGTAAATCAGATTGTGCAATTGCTGCCATTGATGTGCTTAGACATATAAGTGATATTATAAACTTCTTCATAGTGTTATATTTTTAAATAGTTGAACTTTATAATTAACTTCTTAATAGTCGTATTCCAATTCTAAATTGTCCAAATATAGTACCGACCCATCTCCTCCGGTAAAGTAATCACCATATTTGCTCGCCGACCCTACGATGAAGAGATATTTAGGCTTTCTATTAGTACTTTTATATTCTATGTCAAATTCAAATTGACTCCACTCCGGTTGGTCTTTACCTAACTCAAATTTGCCATAACCTACCACGTATGAGCCTTCAGGATCAAACAAATGACGATTTGAGGGATTAGTTCGAATCTCAAATGGTTCGGCACTATCGATAAGTGCAACCCATACAATTCCCGTGTCGGGTTTGTTCTTGTAATCATTAAAACCGGTGGTCGTCGAACTTATTGGGGCTGATTTATACTTATAAAATCCTCGTAATTTAGTTGGATATTCATTGAATTCTCTACCAAAACTGAGAATCCCATTTGTGCCATCGGTTTTTACATAATCTCCCATAAAGATATTGCCGGCGGCAAGTTTCCCTACGATTCCGATACCAACAAATTTGGTCTCAAGTTTTGCTGAATATCCGGTCCCCGTGGGGGTATCCTCGGATGGTTGCGTATTGCTTGCGCCAAGAGTTGTCGCGCCCTTATTTCCGGTGTCCCAATATCGTTCACCATCTTTAGCCCATGGATTCCAAACTTTCCCATCTAACCACCATTCATCAAATCCGGCATTTTGTGGCTGTACAATTGTGCCTGTTCGGAACGCTATTTCTGCACCATATTCATCGCCCGATACTGCACGTGCTACGTAATCAGTCATGGGGCTTAAATGTATTATTCGCGCATAAAAACTTCCACCATTAACTGTTAACCACTCATTTGCAACTCGAATCCATTCCTCTGAATTTGCTTGGCGATATTCAATATAATTATCGCGACCCTCTTGCCCTTCGCCATATGCCCATGCTACATTAGTCCATGCATCCACGCGAACGGTCGTTACAGTTGCCTCTGTGACTTGGCTATAGATTGTCCATTCTGCATCTCGGCCATAATCACTAACTATTACTTTATACGGCTTACTTAAATCTATATTCTTCCCTTCTATTGAGGGTTTAATAGTTGAATTTACTGAACCCAATTTCGCACTTGTTACCTTTACGTTTGTCAAATCTACTGTAGTAGGTAATGTAACTACGATTCGGCGTCCGGGAACATCTATTACCGATGCACCAATTTGATTGGCAACAGTGAAATAGCGTGTGATATTTTGTACTGCCTTTAGTGTCCACACATATTCTTGATATAATTTTAGAATATAATATTGTGTGTACGACATATCTATTGTGCCATATATCGAATCTCCAACCCATGTCGCTGAATTTGACAACTGAACCTCTACGTTGACGTTGTATATATCGGCCTGTTCATTTAGATATACAGTCGCAACGCGATTAATTGTATCGAGTTGTGCTCCCTGCGACTGATTTTCTACAACGAGTTTAACGATATTGGGTTGTATACGAGGGTAGGGGATGTCATTTTTTAGACAACTCGATAGCAATGCTACGAATATACCTGTTGATACTATTATATAAAATATGTTTCTAAATTTTGTCATATTTCTTTGTATTGAATTAAATATGCACTGCTAACCCGAAATTGATGTTGAACAAATTGAATTTGAAGTTTGCACCCGATGAGAATCTCGAGCCCTCATCAACTCCATTTGTCGTTTGTTTTTCATGTGTTAAATTCAATCCAAACACCCCAAACGACACGTTGAATGATATATAATCCATGATAAACATACACACCCCCGGACTAAAATTCAAACTGGCTTTCATTATATCTGTTTGTGTGTTGCGCGGCTCATCGTTGTACAATCTTTTGAATTCCGATGATCCCAATCCAAAGCCTAAGTCGATTTCATTAAATATGGCAAATCGTTTTTCCGGCCCGAGACCTATATAATTTCGATAGTTTAAAGACGCCGAGAAAGTATGAGAATTATAACTGACATCGCGTAGTGAAAAATTTAAATCATCATCAAAATCAAAGGTCATATTGGCCAAGTCTACTTCTGAGCTGGTGTAATTAAATTTTATACCTACAGATTGATTGTTGGTGAAAAAATATGAAATTGACGGCTTTATTGAGTACGTATTTATTTTTATATCAAAGTTTTCTAATATCGAAAGAACTTGTACATCATCTGTCCCAAATTCTCCATATGAGGCTGTAATGCCGATTGACCATTGCTTTTTGGGGATTATTAGATAATTATATAAGCCTCTATCATATCGCCCGTAATTCTTATCGGGTAGTATGAAATTCACTGTATCACCATCTACAATGACCTTTTCATTAATATGCGGATTTTGATTAGTTAAAGAATCAAGTTTAATTTTAGTTGACCCTAAAATATTTTCATTAATGATAAAATGACTTTTGAAATCCTTACACGGCTTACCATATGTTGATATCTCTCCGATATTTGGCGACTGTGCGGTTATTGTGGCTGTTGATACGATGTAGAACGCCACGACTAATATTATTTGTGCTATTCTTTTCATCGTGTTTACAAATAAAATGCCACTCCAAAGGAGATGGAAAATAAGTTGATTTTAAAATTAGCTTGTTTCGAGTCAGTATTTGCTACATATACTTGATCTGTTGTTGATTTTGTATGGGCATATGAAAATCCAAGTAGACCTACACTTACCTCTATCGCTGAATAATTGTTCAAAAACATGACCAAACCCGGTGCAAGACCAACATTAAGATTGAAGTTTCGAGAATATGTACCGGTCAAATCTTCTCCGGATCCATTGCATATTTTAGAATCTCCGCCACCTATTTCCAATTGCACCTCATTAAATAAACCGAATCTTCGATTATTACCTAATGAAATATAATTACGGAATGACGCCATTCCCGACCAATTTTGAGAAATACTGTATAAATTATCTACATTGTACTCCGTTTCAGAATCAAGAACAACATCTGCCGATTTTAAATCTACCTTTGAGCGTGTGTAGGCAAATCTACCGCCGGCAGCAAGATTATCTTGGAAACAATACATCAACATCGGACTTACTTTAAAATTGTAAGTGTCACCATTTAGATTTTCAATTATAAAAAACTGATAATTAGATTGATTTGATTGTGAATAACTTACACTTACCCCCGTTATCCATTGACCTTTCGGTATGAATGATATTTGTTGAAGCCCACGCTTAAACTCTTCTTGAGCAGAAGCATTGATTGCCCCAAATAATGTATATATCAGTACTATCAGTACATTAATCCTTTTTTTCATTTTGTTTTTGCGATGTAAATGATAATTCTTTCAATGTTATAAATATTAGTTCTTAACACTTCAAGAATGACACTTTTCTAATTCTAATTAAGATAACACATTCAACGTGCAATTTTTCTGCAAATTTCGCTCAAATTTACAAAAAAAATTGCACATTTTCATACTCATCTTAACCATTTTAATATTTTACAACTCGTATTAGTCTCTCATTGATAAGAATATATTTAAATATTACATACATTTCCCTTATTTTGCATATTCGCTAAAAATTAAGTCAGCACCCTAATTGTTAATAATCCAACAATTGGAGTGCTGACTTAAAGTCTATAATGAATTCGTTTATTTAGTTAGGGGAGAGTAGTCTCGCGAGTATCTAAGCATTTGAGAAACATAATCTTCGCTATAATCAATCATCACATCGGCAATGTTGCCTTCTGTGTCAAATATTGGTGTATAGACTGGATTAACAAATCCTTTATACGGAGCGATGTTTAAGCGTGAATAGCGTTCAAGGACTTCGTTGTGTAATTTGCTGTCAACTTTAACTGCATATTTCTCAACCAAGTCTCGTCCGGCCTCGTAATCTCCTTCACTCTTTATTCGTTGTATTTCTTCAAGCAATTCGCCAAAAAGTTCTCGCAATCGTTCGTAATCGTTTATCTTGATAAATGTCTTGCCTTCAATAGTAACCATTTCGATGACATTTTCTGAACGGCCATGCTCATATGCCCATTCCGATATAAGTTTGCGATTGCGCATGTGGGCTTCTTCTACATCTTTCCCGGGCTCAATTCTCATCAACTGAGTCATCATACCATTTAGAATATATTTGTAATATTCCGCTTTGTATGCTTCTGGATTATCTAACAATCCAAGCTCTAATAGTTTTGGGTCTGCTAAATAGTAAAGGGCAAAAAGGTCTGCACGAGTTTCCTCAAGAGTTGAACCATGGGCTTTAAGTGCATCAGGGTCAACTCCAGGGAGTAATCTACCGGAGCCATGGCCTAAGCACTCGTGAAGGTCGGTATGAAGATTATCTGTGATGAAAAGATATTTATCCATCAACTGACGGGTTGATTCATCGATTACAAATTCTTCATTAAATCCACTACCATGTGATGCCTCGTCGTAAGCTTGAGTGATATTCTCAATAGTTACTGATTTTGACCCATGCGCTGCGCGTATCCAGTTAGCATTTGGCAAATTTATTCCTATTGGTGTCGCAGGATATGCATCTCCGGCTAAGATTGCAGCGGTAATTACTTTCGCTGTAACTCCTTTAACCTCTTCTTTGCGAAATCGTGGGTCAACTGGTGAGTGATCTTCAAACCATTGCGCATTCTCGCTCATTGCTTCGGTGCGTTGCGACGCTTCGATATTCTTAAAATTGACAATTGACTCCCATGCTCCGGTCATCCCAAGTGGGTCTCCATAACTTTCGATAAAGCCATTGATAAAGTCCACTTGTGAGTTCGTGTCTTCAACCCATTCTATTGAGTAGTCATCAAACATCGCAAGATCGCCACTTTTATAATATGATATTAATTTATCGATAACTGTAGCTTGTTTTTCATTCTCTGCATATTCTCGCGCTTTGGTTAGATTGTCTACGATACGAGCTATCGCTTCAGAATATAGACCTCCTAAGCGATATACTTGTTCTGTCACCTTTCCGTCAACCATTGTAACTCGTGTGTTCAATCCATATGATATAGGAGTGAGGTCTGTAGTATCTTTGAGCGCATTATAGTAATCTTCAACTTGTTGTTGGGTTACTCCTTCATAGAGGTTGCATGCAGATGTAGTAATTAAATCTTCTCCCTCAGCTTGATTGACGCGTTTCGCTGCTACTGTTGGATCAAAAATAACCTTGCAAAGTTCATCAATATTAGAGGGTTGCTTGCTCTCGGGCAACTTTGTTACTTCATAACGCAAGAATGTTTCGTCAAACTCTGGTACAAATTTATCCATTGAGTAATGATGGTGAATACCATTACCAAACCATATCAACTTTAGATATTTCTCAAGAGCCTTATATTGTCGTGATTCTTTGTTACCTGTGAAGTGGGTATATACATTTTCAATCAGTTGGCGTATTGATAAATTATATTTGCCATTTTGATCCCATAGAATGTCACGACCGGCGATGGCGGCTTCAGTCAAGTAATATATCAATCCTTTTTGTCGGGTACTTAGATTTTCGAATCCGGGGACTTTGTATCGTAGTACCTCTATGTCGGCAAAGCGGTCGACTACATAATTGAATTTATTATTGTTATTAGCCATAGCTGTTTGTGTTGAAAATGCGACTGCGATTAATGCTGTCGTCGCAATATGTTTAAGGCGCATATTATAAATTTTATTAAGTTTATTCTACATATAGTACTAATCCTTTTAGATATTCTCCCTCAGGGTGATATATGTTGATAGGGTGGTCCGATGGTTGAGTCAACTGCTTGATTATACGTACTCGGCGTTGTGATTGTGCTGCCGCTGAAAATACGGCTAATCGAAACTGTTCGCGACTCACTGCTTGTGAACATGAGAATGTAAATAATATACCTCCGGGAGCGATTTTTTCAAATGCTTTGGCATTTAAGCGTTGATAGCCTCGCAGTGCGTTTCGTAATGCGCTCCGATGTTTTGCAAATGCCGGAGGATCAAGTATAATCAAATCATGTTCTCCGCTGGCCATATTGTCAAGATATTTAAATGCATCTTCAGCAAGTGCTTTGTGGCGAGTGTCATCGGGAAAGTTCAGGTTAATATTTGCCGACGTAAGTGCTATCGCTTTTGCCGACGAATCAACCGATACGACTTTTCGTGCTCCACCTCGCATGGCATATACTGAAAATCCTCCGGTATAGCAGAACATATTTAATACAGAGCGATTTGCGGAAAAACTTTCAAGTAATGCTCGATTTTCTCGTTGGTCAACAAAAAATCCGGTTTTCTGACCTTTAAGCCAATCTATATGAAAAAGCAACCCATTTTCTTTAGCTATATTGGAGTCGAAGCCTCCAACAAGATATTCATTGACGGGGTCGAGTCTTGCTTTGTATGGTAATGTCGTTTCCGACTTATAATATACGTTGGCTATTTCAAGGTCTTCAAGTTCTGTCAATGCAATGGCTATAACGTCGCGGCAATAATGCATACCCGGACTATGAGCTTGTACTACTGCAGTCTTCCCGTATACATCAACTACAAGGCCGGGTAGAAAATCTCCTTCACCGTGTACCAAGCGATATGCATTGTTGTCGAATCGGTCAAGTCTTAACGATTTTCTTAATGTTAGTGCTTCTTTTAGTCTTTTGGCAAAAAAACTCTTGTCAATTTCTGTATCATTAAAGTCAAGAATACGTACAGCTATGCTCCCTATCTGATAGTGACCTACTCCGATAAAGCGTCCGTCAAATGTTTCTACTGCTACGACATCTCCTTCTTCTATGCCGGTGGGAATGTTTGAAATTGCTCCAGAAAACACCCATGGATGAAAGCGATCCAATGACTCTTCTTTGCCACGGCGCAATGTAAATACGGCTCTGTTCTTCATGTCTTTAACTACTTAAATATAAAGCGATAAATGTCATTGCCATTGGCATATAAAAGCAACAATAAAAGGAATATCATGCCACATATCTGTGCTCGTTCAAGGAACTTTTCAGAAGGCTTTCGACGGGTGATAATTTCCCATAGAACAAATAGCACATGACCTCCGTCGAGTGCCGGAATTGGCAGGATGTTCATGAAAGCTAATATGACTGATAGCAACGCTGCCATTTCCCAGAACGTACGCCAATCCCATGAATCTGGGAATAAATTTCCGATAGCACCAAAACCGCCAATCTGAGTAGCCCCTGATTTAGTAAATAGCATTTTTAATGACGAAACATAGGTTACTAACTGTTTTGACCCAATACTAATCCCTTTCGGTATTGCCTCAAAAAAGTTGTATTTAATTGTTTCTACATCATAAATCTCATCAGGATTTTTTAGCCCGAATCCGAGTTTGCCATTGCTATCGGGAGTCGCAGTTAAATCTACTTTTTGACCATTACGTTCTACGGTAACTGTGATAGTCTTTTCTTTATTGACATCTAATTCGCGACTAAGTTCGGAAAATGAAGGAGTGGCAACTCCGTTTATTGCGATTATATGGTCGTTTACTTCAAGACCGGCTTCTTCGGCTGGAGTCCCATTCTGAACCTGCTTTACAAAAACAGGTGTGCGATATGCCATAAAACTACTTTTTATAGTTGCGGCAAAGTCATCAGGATTTTTTACCTTAACAGTATCGTTTCCGCGAAGTAATGTAACCTCTTTAGCCATTGCGATATTTATTACCGCTTCACGATCTTTTGCTTTTACTTGTTCTCCATCGGCAAGTAATATTATATCTCCATCTTGATATCCGACAGCTTTAGCTTCTTCGCAAAACTCCATGCCTGCATATGCATTCTCAAAAGGTATAGAGCGGTCGCCCCAATACCATGTGATGCCTATATAAATTAAGCATGCAAAAATGAAATTGAAAAGAACACCTCCCACCATTACCAATAGACGTTGGTAGGCCGGACGAGCGCGAAATTCATCGGGTTTGGCAGGTTGCGCCATTTGCTCTTTGTCCATCGACTCATCTATCATTCCGGCTATTTTGCAGTATCCACCCAATGGCACCCACCCGATTCCATATTCGGTATCACGCCATGATGTCTTTTCAACACCCTGCTTGTTCTTTTTACGTTTAGTAGGAGCTTTGGGCTTCCATTTAAATAGTGAAAACCAAGGGTTGAAAAATAGATAAAATTTTTCTACTCGTATACCAAATACACGAGCGAAAAAATAATGTCCAAATTCATGCACTATAACCAATATAGCAAGTGCTAAAATAAGCTGTACTGCTTTAATAAGAAATGTTTCCAATGTAAATTTGAATTATGTTAATGCTTCTATTATTTTAAATTTGTTGTTTTATATTTACTGCATCGATTTTACTAATGATTCTGCTTTCATGCGTGCTTCTGCATTAGTATTGACATAGTCTTCATAATTTGGAGTTGCAATAAAGTCAACCATCGACAGCGTTTCTTTAATTAATTCATATATGTTGGGAAACGTGATTTTTCCCTGCAAGAAAGCCTCGACTGCTATTTCGTTAGCAGCATTGATAATACATGCAGTGTTCCCTCCCTTATCAAGTGCATAGTGACCCAATCCTAACGCAGGAAATCGCTTGATATCAGGAGTTTCAAATGTGAGTTGTGAATACTTCTCGAAGCAGAGAGGCGAGTCGTTGGTCTCCATTCGAGAGGCATCGCCAAGGGCATATCTGATAGGTAATCGCATATCAGGTACTCCGAGCTGTGCTTTTACCGAACCATCTACAAATTCAACCATTGAGTGAACAATTGATTGAGGGTGTACTATTGGCGTGATTTTTTCTCCGGGGATATTAAAAAGCCATCGTGCTTCAATAATCTCAAACGCCTTATTCATCATTGTCGCTGAGTCTATTGTGATTTTTGCCCCCATACTCCAATTGGGATGATTAAGTGCGTCGGTAACTGTAACCTTTGCAATCTCTTCTGCAGATAATTTGCGGAATGGACCACCTGACGCCGTGATTATCAAACGTCTGACATCTTCTATCTGCTCTCCGACAAGACATTGGTAAATTGCCGAATGCTCGGAATCAACAGGAAGTAGTCGTGAATTTGAATTTTGCAATGCGGCATTGACAATTTCGCCGGCTACGACTAATGTCTCTTTGTTGGCAAGTGCTATCTCTTTGCCGGCTGCTATGGCTCGCAATGTTGGCGCAAGCCCGCTGTATCCCACGGTCGCAGTTACTACGCAGTCAAATGTGTCGCGCTCCATGGCTTCGCAAATCGCCTCACTGCCACACGCTGTAGTTATG
>JAFXHY010000156.1 GCA_017536215.1 Muribaculaceae bacterium
CTCAAATGCGTCATTATTGGGAAGGAACAATGTGTAGTGTCCGTAGGTCGAAAGTAATGAATTCAACCCCGTAGTTTGCACCATTTCTGCAAAAATCGAGTATTGAGGATCTCCCTCTACATACGAGCATACAGTGTCTCCCGTAAATGTATAATAGGAACCTTCATCTATCTCGTCGGAACATGATGTCAAGTACCCGGCTCCGATAGCCAAGGTTGCTATAAACATTGATTTAAACAAATACTTATTCATAGTGTTATTCTTTTGCTTATGGGGTTACTTATTGATATCAATATCACTCGATGTTTCATAGAACGGATTTTGCTTCAATTGATGATTGGCTTTCAATTCTCCTTCATTAATTGGCATATAGAGCGCATCAATATCTTTCATTTTTGATGCAACTGTAGCTTGATCCAAAGTAATATATTTAGGAATCAAATAAGTGCTTAATATTAACTGCATGCGTGAGGGGTCTTTTTTGATGGCACGAAGCAAATCAAAATAGCGCTTGCCTTCAAACATAAACTCTCTCTGTCGCTCGTCAAGAATCAACTCTCGCATTGCTTCTTGATTACCATACGACCCGCTTAGGCCTTCAGGTGAGGCTGAATTTGCTCTGTCATAAACCATCTTGACAAGCGTAAATGCCTCGTCGAGACTCTTGTTCTGCTCGGTCAATGCCTCTGCCTTCATCAAATATACATCGGGCAAGCGATATAATATCCAATTGGTATTTCCGGCATTATCTCCTACATTTACATAATTCGATTCTCGAAGCTGGGTAGGAATATCAATCTCATTTCTATATGCTACGAATTTCTTAATCGGGAAGGTTCCTGCTGCCTCATCGGCAAAATAGAAATCATATTGACGTACATCGGTTTCATCCCAAAGATCAGTGGTTGTGAAATCATACGCAACAATCTGCTTTTGAGGTCCGCGACCGCCACTTATTCCGTAGAACTCGCATATTGCATAGTTAGGTATAATGCTACGATTGAATTGCAATTCAAAAATGCTTTCTGTTGAGTTGCCATCCACGAATACTCGCTTGTTGTAATTCGTCGGATTTACAAGCATAAACTCGGCATTGCCGTCAGTTAGCACTCGATTACAATAATCTTCTGCCTCTGCATAGCGACCTTGCCACAAACACATATCTGCTATCAAACAACGAATAGCATTCTGTGTCATACGTCCCTTGGTATATTCTTCCTTGCTCCATTCTGTGATTGCATAGGGCTCAATTTTTTTGAGGTCGTCAATCAAGAAATTTACAATTGAGTCGGGGTCGGCCTGTGGCACTCGGAACACTACAGTATCATCAATCACCGGCTCTGTTGAGAACGGGATATCACGGAATGCTCTTACCAAAGTATAGTAGCAAAATGCTCTAACACCCTTTACCTCTGCCAAATATCCTTTTAATTGACCTTCTGTAAAGTTGGGGTCATTCTCATATGCCAATGGTGCAAAATGCTCTACCGTGTTACATAGATTGATTACAGAATAGAAATCGCTCCATGATGAATAGCCATTAGCAGGCAACAAATTGAGGTTTGCGATATTATTCAAGTCGCCACCATCACCACTTCCAAGGATACAGTTATCGGAACGGAATTCGCCCCACACTATCAAGCGTTGCATGAAGCCAGGCTCCTGCATCGAACGATAACAACTACCCACTACTGATAGCACATCAGATTCTGTTTTCCAGAAATCTTCAAGCACCATCTCATTTTGGGGCTTTAACTCAAAGAAGTCGTCACACGATGTTGCGCTTAACCCTATGAGTGCTATCGAAAAATATTTCAGTATCTTATTCATATTTTTTTATTTTTTCAATGATTAGAAACCTACTGTCAAACCAAACGTAAAGTATTGTGAACGGGGTGTTGAACTCCAGTCTTCTACGATACCTGTCAAGTTGTTGGGCGAAATTTCAGGATCTACACCGGTATATTTCGTCCATGTGTATAGGTTATTTAGGGTTAAGTAGAGGTTAAGTTGCTGCAAGTGCAATTTCTGACACACTTCCTTTGTAAACCCATAGTTGAATGTCAAATATTTGAATCGGAGGAAGTCTCCATTTTCTACGAAGCGATCTGACGGCATCCAGTTGTAGCCATACTGATAAAGTGCGCGTGGCATATCAGTCATATCTCCTTCTTTACGCCAACGCCAGTTGGTTGCAATTGACTGGTTGTCGTTAGTGTACATATTTTCTGCACGCATGCGAGCGTAGTTCGCAATCTTGTTGCCCGTACGGAAGTTGAAGAACGCATTGATTGAAAGTTGTTTCCATCGGAATGTGAAGCCGAAACCTCCATAAAGTTTGGGGTTACAGTTCCCGAGGTATACCACATCAAGTTCATCAATTGTTCCATCATGGTTTATATCTTCATAGATTGCATCACCACCTCGGAATTTATAATTGATTCCGCCGTAGTCATAGTACATTGGCATCGGATTGCCATTCTCATCTTTAATATAGTTGCCATTGGCATCTTGTACGAAGGGTGAAGTGCCCTCACGTCCTTCTACGTAATCACTATATTGGTAAACACCTTTGTAACGCAAACCGTAGATTGAACCATATGCATTACCCAATTGTACGCGGTTTACATAGCGTGAATCATTTGGTGTCTTAACAAATTCTCCTTCATACGACTCAAGAATTTCCGGCAACATGTCGGTTATCTTTGATGTATAGTTCGACAAGTTCAAATTGAAATCAAATGAGAAGTCGTTAAATTTGATAAGATTTTGCGTCCAGAAGTTGAACTCCCAACCACTCTTCTCCATTGAACCGCCATTGATATAGCTGATTGAACCAAAACCGGTCGATGACGGAATTCTTTGATTGGCAAACAAGAGGTCTTTGTTCTTATCCATGAACATGTTGAAGTCAAAGTTCACCTTATAGTCAAAAAGGTTACAGTCTACACCTATGTTCACTGATTGTGCTGTTTCCCACTTAAGATTACTCAATCGGATTGATGCAGGCTTAAGTGTTGATATATCTATATATGAGTTACCGCCACCTGAGCCATAGTAAGAATTGTAGCGTGCATAGTGCAAGTACTCTGAGTCGGGCATACGACCGGTCTTTCCATATCCGGCACGAATACCGAAGGTGTTGAACCATTCCCACTCATCAAACCATTTTTCATCAGAAAGAATCCACTTACCCGACACTGCAGGGAATGTTCCCCAACGATTGCCCGGACCGAAACGTGTACTTCCATCTCGACGCACTGTTACATCAAGAATATATCTTTCTTTGAATGCATAGTGCAAACGTCCCATATATGCCATTGAGTGCCATTCTCCCTTCGACGAACTGAAGGTGCTCTCGTTGCCCGCTACAGTCGGTGAAGTAATTCCATTGGGTAAACCATACTTTCTGAATTCCTGAGATTGTGAATTACCCGAAGTCATTTCCCATGCACCAAGAAGCATTAGCGAATGACCCTCTCCCAATTTAGGCATGAAAAGAAGTTCGTGCTTAGTTTGCATATTCAACGACTCTGCATCGCGACGTGAAACTCTATTCACCGCATCGTTGGTCCATGAATAAGAGGTGAGTTCACGAGGTAACATACGGTCATCTTTGCGGTTTTCGATGTCAAATTGCACATAGCCCTGATAGCGCAAACGATGCACTTCCGGATTAAGTATATCATACTGTATACGCAATGTCGGAATGATACGCATTGATGTTTCCTTATAAGATGCTTGATGTGCCATCGCTACCGGGTTAACCAAGTTTTTCTGTGACGCATCTAACACCGAAGATTGGGGTATCACATAGAACTCGTCGGTCATATTGCCGGCATCGTCACGACGATACACTCCTACGTTAGGCATCTTGCGATACGCGATGTCGAGGATATTTCCGAATTCATCATATGTCTTATTATTTGTTGTATGTGTAAGTGAGAACTCGGTTGAGAATTTCAAACGGTCGGAAACTTGATAGTCAAGGTTCATAAGAGCTGAAATACGATCAAGTTTTTGCTCTATGATTGTACCGGTCTGTGTCAAATAACCGATTGATGCACGATATTTCGCTTTCTCACCACCACCATTCACATTGACTGTGTTATCATGAGTTACACCATATTGTATTACCTCATCCACCCAGTCGGTGTTGTTTACAAAGTTCCAATATTCAGGATAGGTAGGATCGTAGTTGTACTCCGGTATGTTGCATGCATTTTCATCTTGGCGAGGATTGAAATATGCCTGCTTCATAAGCATTGTATAGTCATCACCATTGAGCATCTTGCGACCCTTTGGTTGCTTGTGCATTGAGAATTTATAGAGATATTGTACTCGGGGCGGACCCTTAACACCACGCTTGGTCTTGATAAGAATTACACCATTCGCACCACGTGCTCCATAAACTGCTGCCGCGGCACCATCCTTCAATACTGTAATTTCCTCAATATCTTCCGGGTTGATTGCCAAAAGATTCGCAAACTGTTCCTGAGTGGCATTTGAGAAGTCGAACGACTCGTCTACGTGACTTTCGTAGGGGATATCATTTAACACAATCAAAGGCTCTGCATTTGAGTTGATTGAACCCGAACCACGGATACGCATTGACGAACCGGCTCCAAGGTCACCTGAGTTGGCAACGATGTCAAGACCGGCCATACGTCCTTGCAACGCATCGTCGATTGAGGTCACCGACAATCCTTCAAATTCCTTTGTGTTAATTGTCTGAGTCGCCCCCGACAATTCTCGCATCGGGATAGGCATTGAGCCGTCATTACTCATTCGCGACGCTGTTACCTGTACTTCGGCTAACGTTGACGCATCTTTCATGACGATATGCATATTTGTCTTGATTGGAAGCGTTTGAGGCTTAAATCCAACATACGATACCTTTAGCTTGTTGTTCGGATTTTTTATTGCCATGGAGAACTCTCCATTAAAGTCGGTGGTCGTATTTGAATATACGCGGTTATTTTTGTCCACCTCATGAAGCATTGCGCCGATAATTGGCTCGCCGTCTTCATCGACTACCAATCCCCTGATAATCGACGAGGCTTGACCATAACTTAGCTGGGTGACAGCCAAGAGCATCAGCATTAATATTAATCGTAGATTTCTCATGTGTATGTGAGGTTAACTTGTTATTTTTTAGGTGTTAATGCACGATCGATAAGATGAATTACCGCACGTGATGATGCAAAGATTTGAGTTGCTTTCTGCGGGTCTTCGGCATTTCCGATAATATCGCGCGCCATGTAGTTATAGCATCCGCCCGAAGTTATCACTTTTGAGGTCTTACCCGTTTCATCTGTGATTGTCATGTCATGTCCATTGGATTGAATTGACAAGCGACGGAAACGGTCATACTCATTGCGTGAACCTGATTCATAGGTGAGAGGTCCATATGCTTCGCCACTGATAAATGCTGCATTATCAACAAAATGATAACGTAGGAATGAAAGCAAGTAAAGCGAACGCTCTTTCTTTATTTCCATATCCTCTTCTGCTGCGATTTCTTCCCATGTCCATAGGTTCTCATCGGCAGCAAATGCGGCATCAATTGCGTCGTTTGTGGGAACCAAAATCGTGTATCGGTAGTTATTAAAGTTTGTTACTACGTGACCTATACCACAAATTTTAGCCTCTTTTGAATACTTAGAACCGAAGATATCTACGAAATCCTCATCATTGACAAAGTTAGTCGACACCTGCTCGTCTCCCACACATAAGTCAAAGAATTTTGAGAACTCTTCATGCTCGCTGAGCACATTATATATATTCTTTACAGGGTCATGTAGTATATGATCAATGAAGAATGTACGTCCATTCTGAGAATTATATAGGCAAGGATATCCATTCTCGGCATATACCACTTTGGCTGGCTCAAGGCCGAGCTCCATATCGCCACCGCCGTTGAATACTACGTTTTCTCCCTTTCCGGTAGCATAAATTGTTGCTCCACCTTTAGTCATGAAATAATTTGCATCTGAATCATTAACATATCCGCCCAACGTGTTGCCATCGTTTGTTCCGATTACGATATTCATATCGATTATGTCGCGCAATCGGTTGCGTACATTATTTTGATTCTTCTCTTCGCGTTCCAATTCTCCCTTATTGCCCATTTCATCTACAAAATAGATTCTTGCATATACGGCATTATAATGAGCATCATAGTAGAATTCCCAAATTCGACGTGACGCACCGCCCAATTGCCATGAAATTGGCTCGCGGTAGTTCAGAAGTGCCTCATCGGTTGGTACGATTAGATTATACATATTCTCCATTGAGCGCAAATACATGAAGAAGTACATTGCGTTTTGGTCGCCAAGGTCGTTCCAATTGTCGGTTAGCGCCCACTTCATCACCTTGGTGTTTTCTGAAGTAAGTACCGCTGCGTAAGTCGACTTGTAATCTATCGGAGGTATTACCTTATCTATAACATATATCACACCATTCGATGTGAGTACTGTATTTACTACATTACCCTCATTCAACTTGATAGCATAGCTCGTTTCATCGGTAAGCGTCGGCCATAAGTGGGGTAGCGATGCCATAAACGAGCGTTTTTGGTGATTCTTGATGAACGCTGCAAGAATGTCGGTCGGGACATTTTCCCATTCCCCATAAGAGTCGCGCAAATATCCACCCTCTGAACCATTGAAGTATTCCATCATAGCGGCATCGGTCGGAATAAACATTACACCCATATCGGAAGTCCCTCCATAGGTTGTGTTATTCGGGTCGAAATAAAGCATACCATATGAAGTTAGATTTTCTCCCTGCGGTCCACTTGCTGCAGTCAACTCATTGAAATAGCGTTTTACGAACACTGAGTCATTTGCCGACATTCCGGGAATTACCGGACGTAACGCTGTTGACCCATTATAGTACTCCTTAACTGAAGCATCGATGCCCCCATCATAGTAAGGTGCACTAAATTTTTCCAACAAACTATTGAATATGGTAGTATTCTCTTGAAGTGCGATTGCTTCTGCCATTGTCACCGTAGGCAATGCCACCTCTTCCAATTCATGAATATATCCGTTCTTACAGATAATATCTGTGGTCTTAACTCGCACGCCGTTAATCAAAATATCCTGACCATTGTATGGCTCTCCGAATATCATGTTGAAGTCATTGCTCGTGATTCCTTGCGCACTCATCATCTGAGGAGTAAAATGCACCATCATCGGAGCCTGAGCTGTCAAGAACACTTTATTCTCGCGGAAACGCTCCCAAAATGATGTTTCCGGAAGTATTTCTCCGGGAATCGCTTGAACAGAGTCCATATTCGTTGACGATGTGATTCGACGAAGCGCCTGCCCCTTTCCTCCATTATCCGAGTTGTCGGGATTTGTTGTGTTGGGCAACATATCAGATAGGTATGCCATATCTATCATACTGGCATTCATAATGATACGTTTCTGTGACACTGTCAACTCTTCATAACTGTGCGCGCCATAGGGATTCGATTGATAAAAACGCGCGAAAGCTTCGTCATTAGCCGGGAATAGCGTTTTTGAACCCGTCTTGGCAAATATTTCACGGTAACCAAGGTCTTCGATTAGACGCAACATGTTTTTAAAGTTACCTTGCTGCTGCAAATACTCATAGATGCTGGCACCCAAATAGTCGGGCTCCTTGTCATCATAAATGTAATCGTCCTTGCAAGATGTGATGCACACCGCCGTTGATGCTATTAACGCCATAGCCAACAGGCGCATCATCTTTTTCGGTAATCCTAAATGCATTGCGATGTTGTTTTAGATTGGGTTAAATATGTGGTTTGTTTTAAATTTTGCTGCTCTATTTTATGCAATTTATCGTTTTTCGTGGCTTCTTATGTTATCCCTCCTCAATAGGTACAAAATAACACATGACAAAAATATATCTATTTATACAACTTTTTTAGAAATTTTTAATTTATTTGTGAAACGTTTGAAGCGTATTTCTGCCAAACTCAACGCAGAGACACACATTTATTATCCTGACGCAAATTTACTATTTTTTTAAATAAAAAAAATGCGTCAAATGTGTTTTATAACATATCACCTCACCTCCTATTTGCTAAACTTTATTTTTATTTGCTTAAATCTTTATATATTAATTGATTTTCCATTACTACTTTTGCAATTACAGAACAACTTAAAAAAATACATCATTTCGTAACCATCAAAAGATTAATAATCTTTATTTATTAACATAAATTTACACCTATCAGTATGTCGAATTTTTCGCCATACTACCAACGTAAATTCACACAAACCTACAAATAATAATTGACCATGAATTTAAAATCTTTCATTATCGCTGTATGCGCATTGGCTTCTATTACACCGATTGATGCAAAGCAAGCAGAAGCAGTACTATGGTACCAATCTCCCGCTAAAGAATGGATTACCGCCGCGCCATTAGGGAATGGGCGTATAGGCGCAATGATTTATGGTGGTATCAAACAAGAGAAAATTGCCCTCAACGAAATTACTCTTTGGGCGGGACAACGAGACTCTCTACAAAACGACTATTGCGGTCCGGAACACCTCGCTGAAATTCGCCAAGCATTTTTCGATGGCGACCTACAAAAAGGTAACGACCTGACCCACAAATACCTTAATGGTCATAACGTTTCTTTCGGAACTCACTTGCCTCTTGGCGACATGGTGGTTGATTTCCAACTACCTTCAAACAATATAACCGAATATCGTCGCGACCTTAACCTCGCAACTGCTGTCGCTTCTACTTCTTTCAAAGTTGACGGCATCAAACACTATCGCGAATACATCTGCGACTATCCCGACGATGTTCTCGCCATGAATTTCTCTGCCGAAAAGCCGGGTAGCATATCATTCACTCTTTCTACCGACTTCCTTCGCGCCGCCAATTTCTCTGCTTCTGGGGATGAATTGACATTTGAAGGTAAAGTTGACTACCCCATGTTCGGACCCGGAGGTGTATTCTTTGCCGGAAAATTCAAAATTGCCACCGACGGCGGTAATATCATAGCCGAAGGAAACACCCTCAAAGTGACTGCCGCAAACTCTGCTACTATCGTTTGGGACATGCGCACCGACTACGATAACGACGCTCCCGCCGATAGAGCATCAACTACTGTCGATAAAGCTTTAGCGCGCGGATACAACGCCCTACGCGCCGACCATATCGCCGACTACTCTCCTCTTTTCAACCGCATGGAAATCGACCTGGGAGGCAAAATGACCAACGACCTCCCTACCGACACTCGCCTCTACCTCGCTAAAAACGGCGTTGTCGACCCCGGTTTCGATGCTATCTTCTTCCAATACGGACGCTACATGCAAATCGCATCTTCTCGCCCGAATTCCACCCTATGCTCCAATTTGCAAGGTATCTGGAACGACAACCTCGCTTGCCACATGGGTTGGACTTGCGATTATCACCTCGACATCAACATCAACCAAAACTATTGGTCGCCCAACAAAGCCAACCTCGCCGAGTGCAATATCCCTATGTTCAAATATGTTGCTCTCCTCGCCAAATATGGCGCTGAAACAGCAAAAAAACTATATGGCTGCGACGGATGGTGCGCTCACACCGTAACCAACCCTTGGGGTTATACTGCCAACGGTGGTTGGATGGGATGGGGTTTGGCCGTTTCTGCCGGCGCTTGGCTCGCAACTGAACTCTGGAGCCACTATCTCTACACTCTCGACGACGAATACCTTTGCGAAACAGGTTATCCTCTCCTCAAAAGCTGTGCCGAATTCTTCGTTGACTACATGGTGGAAGACCCCGCTACCGGCTACCTCATCACCGGGCCCTCTATTTCTCCCGAAAATGGATTCAAAATCATGGGACAAGGTGACACCAGCTACCCGGTCGGCATGATGCCTACTATCGACCGTTTCATCGTGGAACGCATCTATACCGCTTGTATTGAAAGTTCTAAGATTCTCGGCATCGACAAAAAATTCCGCAAACAACTTGAAAAAGATATCAAACGCCTTCCTCCGGTGACCGTTGGTAAAGATGGTCTCGTGAAAGAATGGTTGATGTACGACGCTGTTCGCGCCGATCCCGCCCATCGCCACTCTTCTCATCTTGTTGGGCTTTACCCTTTCGGTATGATTTCTCCCACCAAAACTCCCGAACTTTTTGAAGCCGCTAAACGCAGCCTCGAAGCTCAAACTTCTGCCCCCAACTGGGAAGACACCGAGTGGAGCACCGGCAACATGATATGCTTCTACGCATTCCTAAAAGAAGGCGACACCTCCCACCGCTGGTTGCAAAATCTTTTCAAATCATTCACTCGTGAAAACCTCATGACAGTTTCTCCCGAAGGAATCGCCGGTGCTCCCTCCGACATCTTCAGCTTCGATGCCACAGAGGCTTCTGTTGCCGGAATGTGCGACATGCTCGTTCAAAGCTACGATGGCTTCATCGAATTCCTCCCCGCCCTTCCCTCCGCTTGGCCCTCCGGCTCTATCAAAGGTCTTTGCGCTCAAGGTGCCATAACTGTCGACCTTACTTGGAAAGATGCTAAACCGGTTAAAGCCGACCTCGTTGCCGGCAAAAACCGCACCGTAAACATCCTTATTAAGGACAATGTAGTTCCCGCTATGACAATCGATGGCAAAACTGTCAACGCAAAAATCAATGACAACATCGCCACTATCGACCTCAAAGCCGGACAAACCCTCAA